>NZ_JXIS01000052.1:0-90333 GCF_000836715.1 Bacillus sp. L_1B0_5
TGTACCACTATTCGGGTTCACTTCAATCTGAGATTTATATTTTTTTAATAAAAATAAGAATTAAATATTTTCTATACTATTTAATCTATGGATTACCATATTACTCACTATTCTCATTATTACAAGCTAATAGTGGTTCATACATCATTATAGCGTGATTCTCCGTTACATATTGATCTTCTATTAACTGTTTCTGTTGATTATATACTTTACGTTGAATCACATTATGTCGTATATAACCGCCCCAGTATGCAGGTTGAATTGAGTGTTCTTTCTCATACACTTCATATTGATAAAGTTGCGGATAGACTGTTCTCCATTCACCAACTAAATATTCATCTGTCATATAAAGGTGAAGTTGATACGGTTGGTCCGTTTCATTTTTAATTTGTAAATCCAAATAGTTATAGGAACAAGTCGCTCCACTCCCAAACGGTTGAGTTCGCCTAGAATCAGGAAAGACATCAAAGCTATGACGATATCGTTCTGTTACTGTCAGTGGTGTATGTAAAGTCATCCAATATATTAAATTCGAAAGCTGACAAAGACCTCCTCCAATACCTGTTTTAAAAGATCCGTAGTGTAATACCATACCTTCTACATACCCTTTTTTCCTCGTAGGCTTACCTATTAAACGCCAGTAAGAAAATGTTTCTCCTGGTCTAATGACGATACCATTTAGTTTTTCAACAGCAATTTTCAAATTAACAACCTTATTCTGTTGATACCACATATCTACATCTTTGAGCTTACGAAGTAATATCGTTCGGTGCTGAATTGCTGTACAAGGTAGCTTTTCTTGTTGGAGCCTTTTTGCATATGTTTTTCCGTCTACTAACCACTGAATGTATCTCTTTGTAGAGTAATACCACGTCCCTAGCATAATGCGATACTTAGACCGCTGTTTAGGACGTAAATGCACTATATTCATTTTATTCCCTCTCTCTTTCTTCAACTAAATTCTAATATACCTCTAATCCAATAAACTACAGTTTTCTTAGCTGCATAATAATTTTCGTAAATAAAGTGAAACTTTAATCAGCCCTCACCAATCGGGCTTTTACAGGCAGCCCGACCCCCACCTAACTTCTTTGCTTTCGCTGATTTTTGAGGTGGGGGTCTTACTGCCCGGCAAATAGCGTGATAAAAAAGACGCAAAAAAATAATAAATTTACTCTAGTGGAGATTTTATTTTGAGGATTGCTTTATAATTATATGAAACTGCGCTGCAATACGATAAATTGAAATAAACACATTATAAATATAACGAATAATATTAAATAAAAAATAATGAAAATTAAAGAAATTCTAAAGTATTAATATATTTTTCGTAAATATTAATTGATAATACATTAGACTTTACTATATGTATAAATTCTCTATTCTACAAAACGAAATTTTTTAATGTAAGAAAAAAATATAATTCCCCTTTAACGTTTATACAAGTCTCATCTGGAAAAATTTCCAAAACGATCCGAACCCTTATATTTAGAATAAACGCAAAAAATTGCCACCAGTTAGCTTAACTGGTTGGCAATTTTTTAACGAGAATGCTTTACAAATAGTTGAATTGCTTCTTCTGGTACATAGCACTTTCCATTACTCTCTACAATAATACTTCCTAATTCATACCCTTTACCATTGATACGAATTATATTTTTGTTACCAAATAGTTGTGCTTCTACTTTATTATGTTTTACCACGAGTAACGGGTTTGCTCCTTCGGTTTTGTCGGCTGTTACAGTTGCACCGATTTTCTTAAAGGCTTGTTCACTCTCTAAAAATATTTTATTCGTTACTTCTTCTAAGTTAAAGCCCATCGCTTTCGCCATCGTCTTCGCAATGTCTGTATTTTGGATTAAGCCTTCTGGTTTTTGAGGTCCATAAGAATGTAAGAATACATCCTCACCTGTATGTCCTCCTGTCGTAAAGCCGATATTTGCACGATTAGCCAATAATATAGTAAGGATTCGTCCTACATCCATTTTCTTTTTTGCCGCTTTTAATTTTTCTTTTTCATCATGAGTTAAATTGTCCAAACCGTATAGTTTAGCTACATTTTCTACATTTGATAAATCAGATTTCAGTTTATTTATAGTTCCTTCAAGTGTCATTTCCGCCTTTTTCAATGGATCGATGTATGCAGAAACTGGTGTAGTATTGTATCCTTTTGTCGTATTCCTATTCCCTATAGAGATACCACTGTTACCATGATCAGTTAAAGCTATAAGCATCGTATCCCCATCTTTCTTCGCAAATTGTAACGCCTTTGCTACCGCTTCATCAAATGCCAATACATCACTAATCATCCCAATTGGATCATTAGCATGGGCTGCCCAATCAGGCTTACTACCTTCTACAAATAAAAAGAAACCATCTTTGTCTTTTGATAATGTTTGAATTGCTTTTTCTGTCATTTGAGAAAGTGTTGGTTGTTCTGGATTTGTTGCTATACGATCTATATCAAACGCAAGAGCATGATTTGAGAAAGAGCCCCAAATTTTATTAGATTTGGAGTTCAATAACGCATCTTTCGTTTCAACAAAATCGTATCCTTTGTCTTGAATCACCTTTACTAAATTTTCACCATCTTTTCGGATTCCATTACTTTTCATAGGTAGCAGCGCCGCTTTTCCCCCGCCTAATACGACATCTATATTTTGATATACTTGCTGCTTCGCAATTACGTCAAATTGCTTGCGATTGACATGGTGAGCCGAGAATCCCGCCGGAGTAGCATGCTGAATTTCAGATGTAGCAACAATTCCAGTTGCACGACCAGTACGTTTTGCACCTTCCAATACGTTTGCGACCGGCCGTAACTTGTCCTCTTCTTTTATTGGCTTTAAGTTAGGTGAATTTACAATAGAAGGTAGTACGCCTACATATCCTGAATTCGATTTATTTCCAGTTGCTAATGCTGTTGCTGCTGGCGCTGAGTCTGTAATAGCTGATTCCGCCGAAAACGTACGAACACCTCCTGTTACAATTTGATCTAACGTAAGCGGTGCCCCTTTATACCAGCGAGCCAATGTTGTCGCCGTTGAACTCGTTCCGTCCATAACCATCATAATTATATTTTTAGGCTGGTGTTCTACTTTTTTCACCTTAGCTTTGGCCGCATGATAATTCATCATACTTTCCGTACTTAATATGCTTACTATTATAGCTCCCACTAATAGTAATTTTTTCATCTTCACACCATAATTCACCATGATTGTTCCTCCATAAACTTTACATTCATTTAAATACACCTTATTTCCTTTTTCATTCCACAACCTACATATGTTTTATTAGTTCCCAATTCTCATAAAGCTAACAATAGTTACTTTCTCTTTCTTTCCTTAATTAAATACCGGTATGTGTCATCTATCTTATAAAAAAGATTTAGCATCCTTTTCATTAATTACTTGTTTAACAATAAATCCTCGATTAAAAGAAATAAAAATTTATTGTTAAACAATAAATTTCATGTTAAATTAATAAGATAATAAATAAATGAGGTGCTTTTTATGAAACAAGGATCAACACTCTTTTTAAAGACCGTTGTGATTCTGATCGGTATCCCTGTTCTTGCTATGTGCATTTTTTTAGTCCCTAAAATAGGAAATTTCGCCGCAGAATTATATCCGGATATTGCATATATTAAATATCTTGTATTTATCAATTTATACGCAACAGCAATACCTTATTACTTCGCACTGTACCAAACATTTAAGCTTTTAAACTATATTGATAAAAACAACGCATTCTCAGAGTTATCTGTAAAAGCTTTAAAAAATATTAAGTACAGCGCATTGGCAATTAGTGTATTATATGTATTAGGTATGCCACTTTTCTATCTCGTGGCAGAGAGAGATGACGCCCCTGGCATTATTATTATCGGAATGATTATGATTTTTGCTTCAATGGTAATCGCGGTCTTTGCTGCCGTTCTCCAAAGACTATTAAAAGATGCTATAGATATAAAATCAGAAAATGATTTAACGGTCTGAGGTGAATAATATGGCAATTATTATTAATATTGATGTAATGTTAGCAAAAAGAAAAATGAGTGTAACAGAACTTTCGGAGAAGGTTGGAATTACAATGGCTAACCTTTCTATCTTGAAAAATGGAAAAGCAAAAGCAGTCCGTTTTTCAACTTTAGAAGCCATTTGCAAGGCATTAGAATGCCAACCGGGGGATATTTTAGAATATCAACCTGAAGATACCGAATAAAAAGAGTCCTTCATATGAATAATGGGTTCAGTTTAGGAAGAGAAAAATGCTAATAAACATTAGAAATAACAAACTAAAACGCTCAGAAAATATTCTGAGCGTTTTTTATTTCCCTCTTCAACTAAAGCACCAGTTAGTGTAAAAAGCTATTTCACCATTTGTATGGCTAACTTATCTTTTAACATTGACCTATATGAGTCAATTTCATATTTTGTATTATTGATTTTTTCTTTTTTCATTTTTAACATATCGAATATTTCTAATTCTAAATTCCTTCTAGCTTCAAGAACTTTTATCGCTCCTTCTACACCTGAATGGTTATGTTCTTTTCCATAGCCTTGGTTAGTGTAATAGTCGATAATTCCTGTGGACCATTCTGGAGTTCTTTCTTTTAACGCCTTCCTAAATGAAAATTCAAGATTATCTTGTTCTACATACAATAACATTGGATTTAAATTCTCTATGATTTTTGCAACTTTCATTACATAATTTATCATTTTTTCTTTTTGTTCACCATATTTAATCATCCCAATAGTTAATGGATTTTGTATGAAACAACATTCAAAAATATAAACCTTATTGTCTTCTAGAGCAATTTCAGCAAAGTCATTCCATTTATCAGCAATTAATTCAACATTTTTATCGAATGGTAATTCATATATATCATTTTTTAAAATAATGTTAAATAATTCGTCCGAAAACTGGTCACCAAACTCATTTTTTATCTTTCTGTATGGTAATAAATAATTGCTTCCTTTTTTTAGAACTTTCTTAAGGAGCACTTCTTTAAAACCTCCACTGTTAGATAATAATCTATCGAACTCAAATTTATTAAAACAAGATACACCATCATAGTCGGCTGGGTGGTTCAAATTTCCCTCTAAAAATAGTTCAACTTCAATTTTATTTTGGCTTAGAATTTCATTTATTAGCTTTGCAGTGGTTGATTTTCCAAATCCAGGTAACCCTTCTACTATTATTAGTTTTGTATTCATAGTTATAAACCCCTATCTTCAAAGTATTTAACCAAGATTAAAAAAATCACTTACTCCACTACAATCACCCCTTCAAAATATGATATTTACCATTTCCTTTGAAAAAACTTTCTTAAAGTAATCTGACCGCTAGTTTAAGAACATTTTTTCACAATCTCTATAATTATTTTAACATAAATTTTCCATTTATCTTGTTATTTAGAACACTATTTAACTATATAAAATTGCTTAAACACTGTACTAACAATAAAAAAAGGGTTGCTAAATCATATGTGATTTACATCCCTAATTTGTGTGTTATTTTATATTTTCTCTCCGGTAACTGAACCCGTTATCATACGAAAAGGACTCTTTTTATTTCACATTACGGTGCAAAACTAATTTGACCAGTAAACAATAGGATAATTGCTATAATCCAAAATATAAAAAATGATGAGGACAGTATTAATGAAAGAATAGCAACCCCCTTCTTTTCTGTTTTTTTCGTCATTGTGATTATTGAAAGCATGATACCTACACCTGTCAGGGCAATTGTAATATAATCTCCAACTATATTACCTGCATTCGCTATCCTTGTTGGCGTTATAAAAACGAATAGAAAACACAAAATGCCGATGAGTAAAGATATATAGCTTATTATACTGTACTTCTTTTTAGGAACTATTTCTGTTTTCATACTAATCCCACCCCTTCTATATAGCTATGAGTTTATATTAGCATGAATAACCATAATTTGGTTATAATAAAAAGCAGATAAAATGGACACTATCACTTTATCTGTCAGTTTATTTCTATCTAACAACTAACCTGACTATTTCTTTACTAAAGATAGACAATCATTCTTTAATCCACGGCAATTGGTATATAATAGCTCTAAAAAATAAAGACTGTACCTTTAAAATGAAAGATACAGTCTTTATTAATAACTTTTTTATAAAGAAAACTCTCTATCACTCAATACCTTAAAAAACTCCGAGTAATGTGATAAAGAATAATCCGCTACATCACAATTACCTTGAAACATACATGTTGAAATACCTAATTCTTTTGCAGGTAATAAATCTAATTCTCTATCTCCAATAGCTAAATCAATATTATATTTTTTATGCAGATGATCGTAAGCTAAAGAGTTCGGCTTTCGGGGAAAGCCATCGTCAATTGTAACCATATCTACAAAGTATTTTTCCCAGCCATAATATTTTAAAATATCCATAACTCCAGCCCTATGTTTATGGGTCATAATCACATTTTTATCTGCAAATTTCAAAATCTCTTCGACACCTGCAAAAGGTTTCATATCTTTTGGCGTGAATTTTCCCTTCAAAACTTTAATCTTTTCTTCCTGCTCGCATGAAATATTATAATACTGAATTGCATGAGAGTATGATATTTTTAAGTTTTTGTATATTTCTTGTTTTTCTACTGAATCACCTAATATTTCAGAAAGCATCATTGTATATGCAGGATACGTATCAAATAACGTCCCATCAAAATCCCATAAAATATTCATTCTATTCACCTTCTATGTTCAAATCATTTAATGACTAAATCCGCCCTATCCCTCGGCGATTCCATTTCTAAGTAATAATCCTCTGCTTTCCAATACCTATTTTCAAACTTTGAAAGGTTTTTCTGTGTCTCCTCACTCTCACGTAGAAACCTTGTCTCTCTTGGACAGTCCAAATAGACCATATAATGAAAGAAATCTCTCCATTCTTTTCGCTGCAGAAAAACTCCTTCAATAACAATTACGCCTACAATAGGAATCTGTACTTTTTCCATTTCACATATATCTGTTTCTTCATGAAAGAAAGGTAATTTCAATTTTGTTTCATGTTGTAGCTTTTGAAAAAATTTCTGCCTTAGCCATTCAATGTCCCATTGTAAATAATAATACTCATACCATTCTTCATATCCAGTATGATATCGTTTATTACGCTCCACTATATGATCATCAATATGGAAAATATGAAACGGAATGCCTTCTTGTTTCATATTTTCTTTTAAATTTGCTACGAATGTTGTTTTTCCTGAACGACTTAAACCATCTATACCTAAAATGAATCTATTTTCCCTATGATTCTTCATAATCGTTATAAGTTCGTTTGTACCCATTACTTCTTCCACTCTTCTTTTAATAAAGAATATAAAATGGTATCGTGAGCAACTCCATTTTGAATCATATGTTTTCGAAGTAATCCTTCTTCTTGAAATCCTGCTTTTATTAACAACTTTTGAGAAGCTTTATTTTCTACATATACAACCGCTGCGATTCTTATCAGTTGCAGCATTTCAAATCCGTAAGCTAAAATCGCTTGTAATGCTTCCGATGCATATCCTTGTCCCCAATATGTATCATCTAATTCATAACCAATTTCAGCTCGTTTATGATTATTATTAATTAAATGAAATCCGCACGTTCCGATTAATTGGCCCGTCCCTTTTTTCTCGATTCCCCAGCGAAATACACTGCCCTCTTCATAACGATTTTTAAACGTTTGAATCGTTGTTTTCGCTTGCTCAATATTTTCAAAAGAATCCATTCCGAAATAACGTATAACTGATTCTTTCGAAAAATATTGGAACATCGTTTCTGCATCTAATAGTGTAAGTTCTCTTAGTCGTAAACGTTCTGTTTCTAGTTTTGGAAATCCCATCTCTCTTTCTCCCTCTATTCTAATGAACTGCAAATTTCAATATAATTTCCATCTGGATCAGCAATGTAGGCAATTGTTTGTCCCCACGGTTTTACAATAGGTTCAACTAAAATCTTGATTCCTTGTTCTCCAAATTGCTCAATCGTTTCTTGTACATTCTCAACAACGAATCCTAATTCGAAATGAGAAGACTTTAATTCACCTTCTGTAAGCGGTAGTCCTGTTAATTCTTTCACATCTTGCCGCGTATTCATCGCTAAAATGGTAGTTCCAGTATTAAATTCAATATATGTACCGTGCTCTGCTTTTATAGGTAACTGTAAAATATCTTTATAGAATTTTAAACATTCCTCAAACTTTTCTACATATAAAATGATGTACTTCATTTTCAAATCCATTTTACATCCCCCTTTATATCTATCCCTAAAATTTCGACAAAAGTCTCACAAAAACCTTGTTCCTTGTAGTAATGAGCAAAAAAAATGAGGCCGATTTCTCGGCCCCCCAGCTTATTGGCATAAAACAGGAGATTTGGTTTGGACATAACCAGTTCGTACTTTTATTATATTTTATTTTTTCTGAATTTTAAATACATTAAACACCTATTTATATTGAGAAAGTTTTTTGCTTGCATAAAATTAAAGATTTTAAGAAATGATACAAATGGAGGTGTATACATATGGAACCAATGCTATGTCCAAGCTGTAAAACGAACCGTACTCGCTTTAATATTCTTGAGCAACAAGTAAAACCAGTCAAATTAAACCCACAAACTGGTCAAGTAGAAGAGGAATACACAAATGAAACGATGAATGCTTTTCATATGGCCTATCAAGGACCTACTTATCGCGTCCAATGCGCTGTATGTGGGCTTGTTGAAAACCCAGAACAATTTATTAAACCTGCGCAAAATCAGTCTTTCTAATAAAAACATTATTATCCCTTGTAGAAATAGATTTTTCTATAAGGGATTTTTCCATTTAATAAGTTAATTAAAGATGTATTTCTTCCTTATTATATATTAAAACCCACACCCTTTTGGTAATATTTACATAAGTGAGGTAAAACAAATGATTTTAAATAAAAAGATAATGCTTCCATCAACATTTCTACTAGTAACTTGCCACATAGTCATCTTTTACTTTTTGATCTTCGATTTGGAAAAAATAACGACTCCTTACGGTCTAACAATATGGATTGTTTCTACTATTTGTGGTCTTTTACTTTATTACCATTTTAAAAATCAAAAATCTAATAAAGTGATATTTATTGCTAATTCTTTATTATTAATTATTTCTTCTTCATTTATGATTTTTTTAGGTATTGTTACTGGTATTATCTTTGTAACTGTTAGTTCTATGAATTAAATATTTATTTTTATTATATAAAAAATAGTTAACAAAATAAATATATATAAAGATTAGAGAAGATGATTTCCCAATTATATATCTCCTCTAAGAATATCACCCTTTGTTAAAATATTTCCTTTTTCATTTTTTTAAGCTTTCTAAATAAATTAATAAACGCATATGAATATATACAAACTAAAAACCCTACCATACCTCTATATAATCCTGATTCTGATACTCCAAGAAAACATAAGTAAAGCACTGGAATTAACGTTACAAACATAATTGCAACGAACTGTATCAATTCAACAAGTTTTTGTATCTTCGTTTCTTTGTCTGAATAAATATCAGGTAACTCATTTTCCTCGTCTACTTCTTTACAGAAATAATTCCATTTCGCAAAACTCGTTACATGTTTCCAGCCACACATTTCATATATATCAATATATTCTAGTTGTTTTTCTTTCGAATCTTTATAATCCAGTCTAAAATCCGCTTTATATATTACATCTTTCGGTTCAGTTTTCTTAAACGTATACATTACATTATACTTTTGTAAAGCCCATCCTTTTTGATGCATTTTTCTTAAAAAAGCTTCTTCTTTTTCCAAGCTCCATATCGCGAAAGGTTTGAATACCTTCTTTGTCTCCATATTCCATTCACTCCCCTAATATACTATTCCCATTCCTTACAGATCTCTGTAACCTGTTATACTCGAGCTCTAACACTTCTCTCCCAAACGTTGTTAACTCATAGCACTTCTTTCTATCTGTAGAGGCAACTTCAACAATTAATTTTTCTTTAAGTAATTTCGTCGTATTCCCGTATAACGTACCAGGACCGAGTTTTACTTCTCCATTTGTCATCTCTTCTACCATTTGCATAATTCCATAACCATGCATCGGCTTTACAAGTGACAATAATATGTAGTATGTCGCCTCAGTTAACGGAATATATTTTTGCGCCTTCACATTCATTATAACTACCTCCGATACATCGCCTCATGATATATCGACTCGCGATACATCGTATACCGATATTGTATAATCATATTCCAAAATATGCAAGAGTAATTTAATAATTAAATATCTATTTCTTTGAATTTAAAAATGATACCAATTTTCTGAATAATTTGTTAAAATATAGAAATATTAGCTCTTTTATACTGAAAGGAATGGTACATATGATAAATAAATTGAAAGAAAACATAGGATCTGTGTTTGTTGGTAAAGAAAATGTTATTGATCTACTGCTTGTTTCACTGCTTGCTGATGGACATGTACTACTCGAAGACGTGCCTGGTACTGGGAAAACGTTACTGGCGAAAACCATTTCAAAAAGTATTGGCGGTAGTTTTTCTCGTGTTCAATTTACCCCTGATGTACTTCCAAGTGATGTGACAGGTATTGAATATTTCAATCCGAAAACGAGTGAATTCGAATTAAGACTTGGACCAGTCATGACCAATATTTTGCTAGCAGATGAAATTAACCGTGCAATGCCGAGAACACAGTCTAGTTTGTTAGAAGCGATGGAAGAGCGACAAGTGACGCTTGAAAAACAGTCTACTCCTCTCCCGAAACCGTTCTTTGTTATTGCAACGCAAAACCCAATTGAATCACAAGGGACTTTCCCTCTTCCAGATGCACAGCTTGATCGCTTTTTAATGACGATTTCAATCGGTTATCCAACTCCTGAAGATGAGTTACAAATGATGCGACGTTTTCGTAACGATTTACCATTAGAAAGTGTCACATCTGTCATCTCATTAGAAGATATTTTAGAAGCTCAAAAACGAGTAAAAGAAATATTTGTTTCGGAACCGTTAGAACATTACATTATTAAACTTGCTCATGCTACAAGAAATCACGATTATATCGCTAATGGTGTAAGCCCACGTGCCACACTTTCTTTAGTGCGCGCAGTTCAAGCATTAGCCTTCTTACGCGGGAGAGAATATTGCACCCCTGAAGATATACAATTTTTAGCTCCTTCTGTTTGGAATCACCGTATTTTCTTATCAATGGAAGGTGCCCTGCGCACGACTAAAAATGATATTATGCAAAGTATTTTAAAAGAAGTTGACGTACCTGTGGAGATTGAGCAAGCATGAATGGACAGCGTGTTGTAACTGTACCTTTATTTTTTCAACTCCATATTATTCAACTAACTGTGCCAGGCGCTATACTATTTACGTTTTTTATGCCGCAACGAATTATAATGTTTCTCTTTTTCTCCTATTATTTATTTGCGGTTTTCATTTATAAATATGTCGCTTACATAGAGAAAAAATTTGAAGTTATAAACGAGAGACAAACAACTCGGCTTTTCCCTGATGAATCTGGAAAGTTTTTTATTCATTTGAAAAACGGTGCAAATATCCCTCTCGTTAATGGTGTTTGTTATTTCCATTTAGATTCGTCTCTTATACAGCATAAAGATCAAGGAATTGAACGAATATCAAAAACGTTATTCTCTTTTCCATTTTCACAACCTGCACATTCGGCGCAAAAATGGGATTTAACATTAACCGCAACGAAACGTGGTGTGTTTCAAATTGAACAGTTCGAATGCGTTTTAAAAGATCCTTTTCATTTATTAAATGTACACTTACCTGTTTTCGATAAGTTAAAAACTGAAATTATTGTGTATCCTTCTCCTAAAGAAGTAGCAGGTTTGCAAGAACTTCAGCAACTTCTAACTGGTTCTTATCGAACTAATTTTTCTTTTTACAATGATGAAACATCTATTATCGGTGTAAAGCGATATGAGCGTGAGTCTTTCCGCTCTATTCATTGGAAGGCATCTGCTAAAATGCAAGAATTACAAGCGAAGCAATTTGAACCTGTAAAAAATTATAGTTGGACGATTTGTCTTTCTTTAGCTGCCGATCGTGGATTTGGTTGGAAAGATAATGTTGAAGATTTAATTTCATTCGCAACATACATTTGCCAATATGCAACGAAGCATCACATACCGTTTGAATTATTTATTAGTGTATTAGCAGAAGGTGGTGCATTACATTTATCGTTACATGAAGGGCAAACACAATATGCAAAAGCTTTAGAAGAATTAGCACGTGTTTCAGATGATAGTACGTTACTGCCGAAACAAGGATTCCTTCATTATGTAATGAGAAAGAGAGAACGTTCGTCTACAATGATATACATTGGTTTACAGAAAAATGAACTCCCTCTTCTCTCGCAGCCAACGTTCCTCATTAATAGCGAAGGGATGGTGGAATCGGTTGAAAACTTGGCTCTATCACGTTAATGACTTTATTTTGCTTCTCCTCCTTTCATTATTAACAGAAAGGGATGACCTTGTTGCTATTTCCATATTTTTAGCAACAGGCTATGTAGGCGTATTTCTTCTTCATAAATTTATGAAGAAAAAAACAACAGGATTTGTCATACTGTTACTTACTCAAATAATCGGTTGTTCTCTCTTTCTCTCTTTCTCTCTATTTGGCACAATAATGTTACCACTTTTCTTCTTTATCGTACATGTGGTCGGACCAGGATATCCGGTTCAAAAATCGTTAGGCGGTATTGTTTGGTTTGGTGTTTCAGCTATATTTTATTCGCCCTTTCCACCTTTGTGGAAACTGTTACTGTTAGTCTTACACATAATGATTACATTTTGGTTAACCGGGGCAAATCGTAATCAGCAGTTATTACGTTTCGCTTCTCTTATTACGATTGGAATAATTAGTGCTTTCCTCATTCCTATTTTCCCATACATTCGGCTTCTTTTTTCTTATGCCGTACAAGTAGTTGCTTTAGGATTTGGATACGCCATTAATCCCTTATTTTCGGCAGCTGAATCAAAAGAAACAGACGATTTTTGGGCGAATAAAGGGAATTTAAAGGACCCTCAAATTAAAGATGAATTTGGACAGCGTGCTTTTGATCCAACTCTCATAAATAGCATTACCATAATAGTATGTACAACCATTGCTATTTACGTTGTTTGGAAAATAATAAAAAGACGAAAACAATTCAGTTTACCAAATATGCCTGCCTTCGAATCTACTATCATTACTAATAAAGAAGGAACGAACCAAAATCGTTTTAAACGAAATAAACCGCCGCATAACGAAATTCGGAAGGAAATTTTCAAGCTAGAGAGTAAGTTAACCCCTCCTTTAAATAGAAAACGGGGAGAAACTGTTGAGGCTTGGCTAGAAAGAATAAATGATGAAGAAGATGTAAATATTCAAAGTGATATTATTATAGATGCTTATAATACGGTGCGTTATTCAAATGGTAAAAGCATTGTACTTCTGCATGAATTTAAGGAAGAGATTCAAAAGCTTTATGCCTATCAGAAAAGTTTGAAGAAACGAAAGAAATAACGTAACAAAAAGACTCCTATATTCATAGGAGTCTTTTTATACTTCTACGTTGCTTTTTAAATTGAAGCATTCTTCCCTGCTTCAATTTCTAATGACTCTTCATGCCACCAAAGTGTTTCTTCAGGATCTTCTTTAGCAATTAGGTGTGCTTCTTTTTTCGATTCTACTGTAGGATATGAACCTTTTAGCGCACGTCCTGAAGTTGTAACGAATAATACACTAAATACGACTAATCCAATAATACTTACACCTGCTAAATAAAATGCCGGTGCAAGCGGGTTACCGGTTGCATGAACTAAGTATGAACATACGAGCGGTGTTGTACCACCGAATATCGATACAGAAATATTAAATGAGATCGAAAGTGCTCGATAACGTACATCGGTGAAAAATAGTGATGGTAATAATGAAGGTAGCGTTCCTTCATATACACTTAGGAAGAATCCTAAAATGAAAATACCTGCAAATATAGCTGCAATATGTCCGTTACCTATTAGTAAAAATGCCGGAATTGCAAATACAGTTAAACCAAGTAAACCAATTTGCACGACGCGTTTATTACCAATTTTATCACTTAATTTACCGAAATAAAGTGATAGCGGAATCATAAGTGCCATCGTAATTGAAATAATTAATAAGCCAGTTGTTTCTTTGACTTTAAGTACTTGAGTTAGATAAGAAGGAATATACGAAAGAATCATATAATTCGTAATATTAAAGAAGGCGACAATTACTGTGCTTAATAAGAAGTCTTTTTTGTGATATTTTAATATATCTATAAATGAAAATTGTTCGTTGTCTTCAGATTCCTCTTGTGCTTTTTCCATCTCTTCAAAGATGGGAGATTCATCTAAATGACGGCGTAAATATAAACCGACCAAACCAATTGGTGCAGCTATTAAGAAAGGAATACGCCAGCCCCAGCTGAGCATTTGTTCATCTGTTAACAATAACGTCAAAATGGTAACAATTACCGATGCAGCAATGTAACCTGAGAGTGTTCCAATTTCAAGACCACTACCGAGTATACCACGCTTTTTATCTGGAGAAGATTCTGCGATATAAACCATTGCTCCTGAATATTCGCCGCCTGTAGAGAAGCCTTGAATCATTCGGGCAACTAAAAGAAGTATTGGTGCCCATACACCAATTTGTTCATAGGTTGGTAGTAATGCGATGAATAATGTAGAAAGTGCCATTAAAATAATAGTAGTACTTAACACGATTTTTCGGCCGTACTTATCTCCTATTCTACCAAAGAATACACCTCCGATTGGTCGAACGAGAAAGGCCACTGCAAAAGTAGCAAATGTAAGTACAAGTTGCAACCCACTATTATCAACACCTGAGAAGAATAATTGACTTAAAATTACCGCTAAATACGCGTATAATCCGAAGTCAAACCACTCCATTGCATTCCCTATGCCAGTAGCAACTACTGCTTTCCTGGCTTGTTTAGGATTGACAATATTAACGTCTTGAGGTTCAAAATTTAAATCATTATTTTGTTGCATATAATAAAACAGCTCCTTATTTAATTTAACTTCTTTAAGCACACCTTCTCTTATTGAATAAATTAATTCGAAGCACTTAAGGAAAATTAACGTCTCCTTATCTGTTATTATTGTTTCACATAATTAAATATTTGTCCAATGAGATGCTCCATAGGTTAAGTAATTTATTAAAATTAAAAAGCTGAAGAAGGCGCTATATGAGTACCTTTTTCAGCTTTTTAATTTAATTTGTAAATTTATTTTTTTCACCCTTATTTTCTTCCTATTTGAATAGAAATCAAGGTACTTTTTCATTAAAGTTTTTAAACACTTGTAGCTGCTAAACTATACATACAAGTGATAAACTCCTTAACAAATGCATCAATTTCTTCTTTTGTAATTATATATGGAGGAAGTAAACGAATGATGTTCCCTTGTGTAACATCAACTAATATCCCCTTCTCCATTAGCTCTACCTGTAATTTCTTCACATTTTCATTCGTATCATTCAAACTAATTCCAAACATCATGCCAGCATGACGTACTTCCCCAATATAATAAGAATTTTCTTTCTGAATTTCTTGCAATTTATCATTCAAATAAAGTGACGTTTCATACGCTTCTTGCATTAAACCATCGTCAATCAATGCGTTTAATACCGTTAACCCTAAAGCCGTTCCCATTGATGAATGAGCAAATGTTGTGCCGTGATCTCCTGGTGCGAATACATCACATAACTTTTCACCTACAATAATTCCGCCAAGCGGTATCCCGCCTCCTGCACCTTTACCAATTTGAATAATATCCGGTGTAATATTGAAATTTTGATAAGCAAATAGTTTGCCAGTTCTCCCCATACCACTTTGTACTTCATCGACGATCAGTAGTACATTATATTTCTCACATAAGTTTTGAACACCATGTAAATATTCACTTGATAAAGGGTATATCCCCCCGCTTCCTAATACAGGCTCTAGCATAATCGCAATTGGATTTTCTCTAACAATTGTTTCTTCTAATTGCTCTATATTCTCGCGCTCTACTTCATATACTGGAATCGATGTTTTAGGGAAATTTTGATATACACTTTCCTGTCTCGTAAAATGAAGTGCTCCTAACGTACGCCCGTGGAAACTATTCTTCAGTACTACAATTCCTTCACGTTCTTCACCCTTATTAGCTCTATATTTATCAATTAATTTCAACGTTGTTTCTGTCGCTTCCGTACCAGAGTTTGTAAAAAAGACTTTTCCGTTTTTTAAAGAGCAATCAACTAATTTCTTTGCATATTCAATTGCAACTGGGTTTAAGAAATGAAACGGTAAATGTAACGATTTCGCAACTTGCTCCATTGTCGTTTGGACAATTTTAGGATGATTGTATCCTAATACATTTACTCCTACGCCAGAAAATAAATCTAAATACTCTTTACCATCTACATCATACAGTTTACACCCTTCTCCTCTTTCCATTGCAACCTCTGTACGACAATATGTAGACATCATATATTCTTTATCTAATTGAAACCAATCCGACATGTTAAATTCCTCCTAGTTATTTTCCCTTTTTTAACGTTCATTCTCTATATAATCGTTTATAAATTAAGTTTTAAGATTGAAATTTTAATAGTTGTTTTTTTCCACTTTTTTAGTAAAACGTGTGCTTTCTCTTCCCGATATTCATTTTTCCATAATTTCTTCTATTTCAACAGGTCCACTACATATGTGTTTTTTTCATCTAGCGGTATGTTACTGCTTTGAACTTTGCATGTCGTACATAATTAGGGCTATAGAATCATATTTAGTAACAATGGACAAAAAAGATTTGGAGGCTATATCGATGGATGAAAACTATGATAAACAAGGGCAACCTATACTAGGGAAAGACTTTAATGAAAATGACGAACGTAATGAACAAGCTAAACTTCACTCTCAAACAGTTGGTTCACGTGGACCCGTACTAGAGCAAGATAGTGTACTGCATGAGTCATTACAACAATTTATTCATGAAAAAATTTTAGAAAGACCCGTTCATGTAAAAGGATTTGGTGCGTTCGGTTATTTTCAAACGATATATTCGATGTCTGAACATACTAAATTAAGTTTTTTACAAAATTCTAATGAGAAAGTTCCTGTTATGGTGCGATTTTCGTTAGCTGTTAGTACGAAAGGAACACCGGATACTTCTAGAAATGTACGCGGTTTTTCCACAAAATTTTATACAAAAGAAGGCATTTTTGACCTTTTATGCAATCACATCCCTGTTTTTTCTGTTCGTGATCCGATGCGTTTCCCTGAAACGATTCAAGCATTATTGCCTTCACCTAAAAATAACTTAATAGACCCTGATAGATTTTGGAGTTTTGTCGCTAAAGCACCTGAATCTATTCATTTTGTTGTCCATTTATACTCTAATAATGGTACAGCCAAAAGTCTTCGCCACATACCAGGACATAGTGTAAATACATACGTTTGGAGAAATGCGGAAGGTAATCGAAAGTATGTAAAGTATCATTGGTACCCATTTGAAGGTGTACAGTACATTACTAGTAAAGAAGCAATTAAACTAGCTGCCGAAAATCCTGATTATAGCGGGAAAGATTTATATGATGCAATTGAAAATGGTAAACCAGTGGAGTATGGTTTATACGTCCAGCTCATGGATCCGAAAAATGAAGCGCACCTTTCTTATGATCCTTTAGATGACACAAAAGTATGGGATGAACAGACGTATCCTCTCATACCAGTCGGGAAAATGGTATTAAATAAAAACCCTGAAAATTTTATGGAACAAGTAGAAAAAGTCGCATTCTCCCCTTCTAATTTACTGGATGGCGCAGAACTATCAGATGATAAAATGCTTCAAGGGCGCGCTAACATTTACAGTGATTCACAAAGAAGAAGAATTGGTCCCGAATTTCGCAAATTAACGATTAACCAACAACAAGATTGGACACCCGCTAATCAAATTACAAGCGGTGACGGAAGGTACGTTGAAGGTAAACTTGAAAGAACTTCTATAACAAAACAGAATGACTTTACGCAGGCTGGTGAATTTTATACGAAGTTACAGCCAATAGAAAAAGAACATCTCGCTGAAAACTTAGCTAGTGATTTGAAAGTTATATCCGATGATATTAGGGAGATCGTTTTGGGGTATTTCAATCAAGTATCAACTGATTTGAAAACAAGCATTGAGACAAAAATGAAAGAGCATTAAGAAGATTAAAACATGCTTTACGAATGAGAATTCAAATCTATATTAATTATTTTCTTGTCAAAATCCAATGAGGTTATTTAATTTGAAAATATAAAGCCAACATATCCCTGTTCTATAATTAGAACAGGGATATGTTGGCTTAGTTTAATGTTTAACATTACATACTTTATTTCGCTAAAAAATGCGATAAGTAGCCTTTCAAAACAAACTATAGTAAACTATTTTACTTGTACCGTATAATTCCCTGTTCCACCACCATACTTATATACACTTAAGTAATATTTCCCTGGCTTTGCATTATAATTTCCAAGCAATTTGTTTCCATCACGTTTTGTTGCATAAGCTACATAATTATTTAAATCTGATTCAGAATATAATACCCAGTTCAGTCCAAGATTTTGTTCGTTCGTAACAGAAATTTGTAAATCTTTTTGATCCTTTACATCAATAACAAATTTATCCCCCTGATCTTGATCGCTCAAGGTTCCTCTTAACAAAATATTCAAAGATAGTGGGTTTGCTGTTTCAAATGAATTATTTGGTTCTTTTTCTACAGCCGTACCTTCTTCCGTATTCACTCCGCTAAACACAACATCATATTCAAATTGCCCAGCATTATTTACACGGTAATTTACAAAATAAGCAGTCAATGTTTTATATCCAGTCCACTCTTTTCCTGAAAGACGTTTCAACATATCATTTGTTGCTTCATTCATCACTTTCCAGTCCTCAACTTCTCCTTTAGCCGCACTTCCTGTATATGTCCCCTGTAGTGTAAATGTATTAAAGAATTGTGATTTATTCTTTGTTACTTTCACATCTTTTAATTTCGCTTCATTCGTAATATCTGAAGTAATGTCCGAAAGCGATTTTGGATCATGCTGAGTTAAATACTCACCTGATACTTGTGGAATTGTATACTTATCGCGATTATCAATAAGCATTTGCATATAAGATTGATATTCTTCATTTAACTTATTATCTTTGCTTAATGTAGCACGGTATGCATCGTAACTTGAAACATCATTTGCGCGAATCAAATCATGCACTTTATCGAACATTTCAGGGCGCTTATTATACATATATGATTGCAGCGCAAACGAATAATTATAAAAATCCCACGTTCCATATTTCGCATTTAATGTTTGTGATGCTGTATAACGTTTTGCAGGATCATTAGATAACCCACCAATTATACTTTTTCGCGGTACTACACTATCTAATCGCGTTGCACCTGCAAAGAACTCTGCGTTTCCTTCTTCAAACCATGTTAAACGTTCATTTTGATACATTTCTCCTTGTCCCCATAATCCCTGAACTTCGTACCTTCCCTGTAAGTAGTGCGTAAATTCATGGCGGAATAATTCTTCCAAACTATAAATACTTTGCTCTGGTGTACGTTCATATGTAAAGAAAGTCCCTGTCCCTTCAATATAAATCCCACCATTATTCGTTTCATATCCGTACAGTTGACGATTAAATTGATACTCATCTGGGCTATTATAAATAACCATCGTTAACACATCATCAGCATGTCCACTTTCAAGTGGTTTATCGCTACCAACTGTACGATAAAATTGAGAACGCACTTCTTTTGCCGCCCAGTATAGACGTTTAATTTTCTCTTCGCTAACTTTATCCCCAGCTTTAAAGACAATTGCTCCATCATCAAACGTATACGTTTTCGGTAAATATTTCTTTTTACCCTCTTCTCGAATTTGATCTAAATTTACAGTTTTTCCGTTTGCATCTATTCCTCCATAATTTGTAGTAATTTGTTCTGCCGCAACAAAGTATTGCTCTCCTAAATATGGATAAATTCGCATTGCATCTGTAACAACTTGTTGTCCTTTTGTCGGCGTGCTATGAAGCTTGCCCAATCGGCCAGCATAGTAAATTCCATTATTAATTAACCATCCGTTTTTATTTGTTACTGTACCAAGTAGTGCAAAACGATTTACTTCATTAATAAAGTTATCAATATTTCGAAACCACATCGTATCTTTAGGCTCTTTTCCAGTCGTGTACATATCCGTCTGAATATCAAAGTCAATTCCCTTCATCAACTCATATATAGCGTCTCCTTTTGTTCGGTCTTCAATGAAAGTTGCAAGATTATCGTTATATTGTTTAAAAATTTCACCTGCATATAAAACCGTTTCAACATCTGCTGATGCATTTCCAATTAATTTTCCATATGATGCAATTACTTTATTTTGTTCTGATGTACCAAGTTTGAAATTTGGATTTTTTGCAATTGTTTTTAAAGCTGGTAAACATTTATCATGGTAGCTACGCTCATTTAGTTTGCTTAATTCATCATGGTAAAAACCTAAATAAAATGCTGCACGTAGAGCTTCTACTAATGTTTCAATCCCTTTTGAATCATCTTTCGTATAAGCTTGTCCTTGTTCTGCTAGTTTATTAATAATTGCTTGCATTCGACTATCATCTTGATAGAATTTAAGACTATCACTATTAAACTGAAATAATTCTGGAATTTGATACCATTTAATTGTCACAAGAAGATCAGTTAATTGTTTATTATTTAATTGATTTAACTCAGCCATTGAATACTTTTTTTCTTCAGCTAACGGTTTAATATTATCGTTTGGTGCTAGTGGACGCTGCGATAAATCCGCTAATTTTAACCGTTTTGTAAAAGATGCATTTTCTTGTACTTTTGAAGGGTGCGCCAATTCATCAACAGATTTCTGTATTCCTACCGGCTCCATTTGTAATACGTTCTTCAGATTTTTCTCTTTTGTCTCTGCTTGAATTTGCAAACCATTACATGTTATTGTCACTAGTCCAACACCAAGAATCCACTTAGAAATTTTCGAATATTTAACCATACCATTGCCCCCTAATAATTTAAAAGAAAATTCAGAATTTTTAAAACGAAAACCTACTTATTTGTATGTATTTACAGTTCCGCTATAAATACAACTATGATTAATAATGCAATAGTAGCTTGTTTTATACTATTACGAGTACAGATTCCTTACATACAATCTCCCTTCCTTACATTTAATACAAGCAAAAACTGTGCCAATCATATTTCTTATGCATGGCCAATATTCTTTTATAAATACTGTAGAATAAAATATACATAGGTGGTTCGGCAATGTATAAATCATTTGACACAAAATCTAATGTTTATGAAGAACAAATTCATTGAATGTTATAAGTTCATTAGCCAGTACATAATTTCCAACTAAAAACATCCCCAATTTTTAAATCTCTCAAAAAAAGGTAAACAAACATATTCCATAAAGCTAATATGTTCGTTTACCTTTTTCTATTTCAAATCAACAGCAAAATATCGTTGAATAAAAACAGCATGAATAAGTATTTTGTTATTCATTTCTCTTTTTCATATAATCTTTTTCACATTGCAAAGGCTTGAATTTCACTTTTTTCCCTTTCTTCTTTTTCGTTTTTATAACGAGCCATTCCCCTTTTTCAACGTCTAGTTTTAGGCGTTTCATTACATTGATATTATCTTTTTCTTTATAAAGTAAAAATGCTTCTTGCGCCCTCACAAATAAGCTGGGCTGTTCGCTAAATCCACCACTATCATAAATTTTAGTTAGCGAATTATAATAAGAATCATTTTCCTTTCCACCATACATCAAATGGGCAGCCTCCAGATCTCTTTTACTTACTTCCCAAAAACTATGTTCATCAATATTTAAATTAAATGTGGATTTAATGTCCTGTATTATATTCTTCACATACTTTTCATCTCGAACTTTTCTTTCTTCGAGACAATCCGAAGATAACCTTGGTGCATCTGATTGGGAATGTACAACGTGTTGTATCGATACACACAGAATAAATATGCTTAAAATGTAAAATATTTTTTTCATATTTACATATCACCTCAAATGATTTAGATACTATATCATTTGAGGCTTACAATATTCTTATACTAATAATGTAAAAGGCCCTATAATTTAGACTATTATAGGGCCTTTCCTTTTAATATTGCTTTATTAAATTCACCGGCGAAGCCAGTACCTTACTACTTTTCACATCATATAATCCTATAGGTGTTACTCGTATAAAAGGCAAGTGCGTCGCAGAAAAGAATAAAATTGTAAATGCTGGATCATCATACGCGTAGCCACGCTCTTGTAGTAATTTCACCATCTGTTTCTCTTCCTGTATTAATTCACTCATTTTTAAATTAGACATAATCCCGAGCAATGGTAATGCTATTTCGTGTAACACTTCATTGTTTTCTGCTACGACCATTCCACCACCGAGCTCTTTTACTCTACGAAAAGCTGTAAGCATATCTTCTTTACTTTTTCCAATGAGAATCATATCACCTGTGCCGGAATAAGAACTAGCAAGACCACCTAATTCTTTCGCAAAACCTTTTACAACTGTATTTACTCGCCAAGTACCATCACGAGCAATCATCATGAGGAAGCATTCATCATGATCTGTGGATAATTCATCACAGTCTATATTGATTTCACTAGTATATGGTTTTGTAATAACGTTATTTAATAAGTGTATCCCCGTTTTATTAGAGAAAATCATATCCTCTTTTTCTATTGACCAATCTAATGATAATGGAGTTACTTTATATTTACTCCAGTCTATATGTAATGCTTCATGCGTATTTACACCGTCACGCTTCACCCATTTCCCCTTTGCAAGGACACTAATTGGTACTGGGTTTTCTTTACTTTCTAAAATATTGATATTAGCAATTCTACCTGTCGCAATCGAACCATGTACATGTTCCATATTATAATAGCGAGCAATATTATAACTTGCCATATGGTATGCATCTATTACTGGCACTCCTTGTTTTATCGCGGTAGAAATCATTACGTTTGTCATTCCATTTTCATAAAACGAAGGATGTGAGCCGTCTGTAGTAAGTATAAATCTATCAAACTGTTTCACGCCTAATTCCAACAATTCTTTTAATAAAACTTCTAAATCCGGTCTAATGGAAGAATTTCTAAGAGAAACGGTGTAACCTTGCATAAGACGAGTGAAAGCTTCCTGCCCTGTCATCGCTTCATGATCACAATCTGTACCTAACAGTTTTAACTTCGCTAAAGTCGTTTCAGATGCACCTGGAAAATGGCCTTCTACTTTCTTCTGCAATCGCTTCGTTTCCTGCACCCAAGTTAACATTTCATCATCACCATGTAATAATTTTGGCCATGCTGTTAACTCCCCACCTTGAAGAACAGCTTCTTGTTTCAGCCATTCTATTATTTCTTTACTATTAAACAAAGATTCCCCGTTTTGCAATTCAGTCTGTCCATCAAAACGGCACCACCAATACATAGTAGCTGGAATCTTTTTAAATTCCTCTAATAAACGAAATGATTCTTCACGTTTTAATGTGAAAAATAGAGTTAAATTATCACTAATAAAAGTCGTTGTCCCAAATTGCATCGCATGATTTGCTAGCGTCTCTGGGTTATACAACTGATATGGATGTGCATGCGGTTCTATGTAACTGGGAACGACATACTTTCCATCACAATCAATGACTTCACATTTATATAGTTGCTCTGGCAACTTTTCTCCTACATATATAATACGGTCATCATAAATCCAAATATTTGCTTGCATCCATTCACGTATATAGGAATTTAAGTATGTTGCATTCTTTAATAATTTGTGTGGACTTCTTGTACCGTCTATTATTTCAACATGTTCTCGTAATTGCTTGTTACTCCATCTAAACTGATTTTGTCCCAATGTATTTCACTCCAAATCAATTTACTTTTTTATTAAAACAAAATAATTAACAAACTAAAGTATTATCCATTCATAACTCCCCTGTATAGCCCCTATACTTCTCATTATATGGAATACTCTCAAAAATAACAATTTTCAAAACAAACAACACCTCTTTGTCCCACAACAAAAAAGATGTCATGCAACTGACATCCTTTTTAAACTAAACTATAAGATTGAATTGCACTTTGAAATACACTTGTATCATATTTATGTTCTACATATACTTAATACCATATTATGAATGTTAATACTGTCCTTATTTGTGAAATTTAAAAAGCATCTCTTTTATTTACAGCTATTGCAGAAACCTATTCGCTTTTTCTTCATCTATTTATTAAATTCAACTTGCATCATTTTATCAAACTGTGTAAGAATATCAACCGGACCTAAAGAATTAACATTGACAGCAAATGTATGCTTGCCTCCAATTACTCCACCAGCAAAAGTCATAAACCCAGGAATTGATCCTCCGTGCCCCCATACTGAGACACCATTTGGAAGTTTAGTCTCATAGATTCCAAGACCATATCCATCCCCAACCCCTTTTCCTTCTACAGGAACTGTAGTAAGCATTTCTTTTAGCTCGCGTTCCTTCAGTAACTTACCACCGAGTAAAGATGAAAAGAATTTGTTTAAATCATCCGCATTAGAAATCATATCTCCAGCTGCATTAGCTAAACTCGGATTATAATACGTAATGTCTTTCAACTCGCCTGTTTCTTCCATTTTCACATATCCACGAGCATGATTCTTTCCTGGGATGACGGGTGAATTTCCTGGTAAAAACGTATTTGGCAAGTCCAGAGGTTCAATAATTCGCTTTTCAATTTCTTCCGCATAACTATTACCAGTTATTTTTTCAATAAGCATTCCCAATATTACATATCCTGTGTTTGAATACAACCAGTCTTTGCCGGGCGAGAAATCTGGAGGCAGAGAAAGGCCTATTTTCACTATTTCTTCTGCTGTATACGTTTTTTTCGAATTCATTACGTCAGCGTCTTTTGACTTTAAATATTCAGCGATACCACTCGTATGATTCAAAAGTTGTCGTATCGTAATTTGATTTCCATCATACCCATTTCCTTGCACGAGACCCGGCAGCCACTTTTCAATTGGATCGTCAAGTTGTACGCGATTTTCTCCTACTAATTGAAGAACAGTCGTGGCGGTAAAAGTTTTCGTCACACTACCAATCCGAAAGCGAAAATCCGATTTCACCGGTTTCTTTGTAATTAAATCCGCCACGCCAGCAGTATAACTATTAACTTTCCCTTTATTAGACGTCTTAGCTAATACCCCTGGTGCCCCAATTTGTATTGTTTCCTGCATTACTTGTTTCCATCCATTCCGATTCTTTTGATTAGGTTCTTGTGACGAATTAGAAATATTTTGAGTAGACTCTGCTTTCACAGTAAAACCAGGTGTAAATAAAGTAGTACCCGCTAATAAAACTGCTAAACTTGCCAACTTAATTTGATTACGTGTTTTCATAAGGCTTTCTCTCCTCTATTAATATCGTATTGATTCAAGCTATACTTTCATCCTATACGATAAATCTCTCTTTTTTCTTATTCATTCCTTACAAAATACTTACGTTTAAATTTAAATAGGGTAAATTGAGGTAGAGTTATGCATGCAAATAAAAAGAGAACATGTTTTCATTTTTTATGTAAACATGTTCTCATAAACATTTAAAATTCTATATCAACTTTTCATCCTATTCTTTACACAACTAATCTAAATTCCTTTTTACCAGCCCGCACTAGCATTCATACCATTTCCAATAATAGAAAGTAATAACGGCCATAATACTGGTCCTAATGTAAGAAATACATTTAGAAGTATGAGCATTCTATATCCAACGTTGAAATTGTGATTTTTACGATTAACAAATACTAAACTGATTAATGATATTATAGTCGTTAAAAATAATACTAACATTAGCAACCAATACCACACCATTAAACTAAGACTCCATGGTGTCAATAGCTCATGTATGATGCAAAATGAGATTCCTAATACTGCAAAACTAAAGCTAGTTACCGCTGTTTTTATAAGCCATTTATTTAATTTTTTATCGTATGTATTTTTACAGTATAAATCTATTAAAGTATATAAAGATAAATATGACATTAATACGCCTATCCAAGATAATAACCAATCACCGTCCCCTTGAAATAATAAGAACAGCAACCAACACATACCTACTGCTGAAAAAACAAAGGAAATAAGTATGCTTTTTAATACCGATTTCATTACATTTTCACACCCTTAAAAAATCAAAAATTAATTATAATTTATAAAAATTAAGTATAGGTTAACATGTAATGAAGTATAAGTAAATAAAGTTAATTTACAGTTAATTTCATTTTCTTATTTGAAGGCAGTTTTATATTTGAAAATGATTCATGATAATCAAATTTCTATACTAAAAAGTAAAGGTGGATATTTACATATCCACCTTCCCATCTCCCTCTACCCACTTCATTATTTTTTCCACATCTAACTCCGTATACGTCTTTTCACCATAACGAACAGACTCATATAGCGAAGTAATATTTCTCGTTCTACTAATTCTTTTTAACCACTGTTGCATCGTTTCATAGGATCTTCTCTGTTCATGAAATGGTAATGTTCTTTCCCATTCAACTAACGTTTTTCTTATCGTATCTGTCGGTAACGGCTGTTCAAACTGATGCTTCACTTTCTTGTTCTTTTCAGTTCTATCCGTGTTTTCTTTTGTTATCGATTGTTTATCCTGTTGTATTTCTGATTTCGTTACCTTTTTCCTCAATAATTTATAAAAAACATATAGAATAACCACTGCAATAATTACATAAAAAACGACACTAATCCATGAATTTGAAAGAACAGAAAACACATCAGTCCATGAATTTTTTCGTACAAAAAGTGGAATTTCCCTATCTATTTTTGTTCTTGTATCTACAACTCCTGTTTCTTCATCTATAATTCTTTCAGGTTCATCAAACTGTGAGTCTACACTAGTAAAATCATAATTTCTTTCTGATATTGTCTCCGTCTTACTAGAAAAAAGCCCTTTTACTATGTCTTGTACATGCACAACACCTTGTGAAAACGTTATCGCACTAACCGTAAAGAAAAGTAGTATTAATACTCTAACACTCCACAACTTTACTTCCATATGTCTCTCTTTATTAACCATGACATAAACCCCTTCTTATTCTTTAATTACAATCCATTTATTCGTTCTACTGTATTTCTTTGGTGAAGTACCAATAATTAAAGGAACCGCATCCAGTTCCTTTCGACGAAAACCAGCTGTGTAAAAGTAA
Organism: Bacillus sp. L_1B0_5; assembly: GCF_000836715.1. Taxonomy (NCBI): domain Bacteria; kingdom Bacillati; phylum Bacillota; class Bacilli; order Caryophanales; family Bacillaceae; genus Bacillus; species Bacillus sp. L_1B0_5. Next base: position 27,390 of record NZ_JXIS01000052.1, read on the forward strand.
GAAGAAGATATAGGCGTATCTTGGTCTGATATCGAGGCAAGTACCCTTAATACATTTTGCAAATGTTTCCGATTATCCCCATTTTTTATATGTAGCAAACCGTTATCTTTTACACTATTGATCCATACTTCAAACGAACAGTTTTGCATAAGAAGTTGTTTGCATATACCCGCTGTTAATTCAATTAGTTCCTCTGTATCATTTCGCAAAGAAACACCACTTTTATTTTGCAAGTTGAGATAAATCGCGTATTTATCACATTGTGTTCGCTCATACTTTTTCGCAATTATCATCCCTGCTTTCGCTGTTGCACTCCAGTGGATGGAACGAAAATCTTCATTTTCATAAGACTTTACTCCCATTACTTTCGTTTCATCATATAAGGGTGAAGAAATCGCTTTTCGAAATCCTCGTAACCATTCTTGTAATTCAGGAACTTGTATTTTCGGAACAGCTGGTAAGACTAAATAAGAGGGCGTATCAACTTGTTTATATGTTATATGGTTCGTTATAAATCCAAAGAGATCAGTAATAACAATTTCAACTTCTTCCCATTTCGCGATGCCTCTTTTTAACGCTACAGCTTGAAAATCAAATGAAACTGACTCCCTTCCTTTTAAATTAAAATTCATATAATAATTTGAACCTGTACTATGATTTTTGTTTATTTCATCATGATTCCAAGTTAGCTTATTTTCACATTTAAATCGAAATACGATATTAAGAATAGGAAATATCGACCTGTTTGAAATTTTCATTTTGCACATATTCGTTTCACCTATAAAAACATTCGAATTCCCTTGACTGTATTCCCATACAACACGAGATACTTTACGCATGTATACATGCATAGCACCTATTAAAATTACATATAAAAATGCGAGAGATAAAAACAGTAGATTACTTGAAAATACACTTAAAATAACGGCTACAACTGACATAACCCCCATTACGAAAGGCTCCGCTAAAGGTGTATACACAAGCTGTTGATTCATCGTACATTCTCCACTGGCACACTAATCGTATGAAGAATTTCTTTCATAATTTGTTCTTTCGTCGTTTTCATCTCTCTCTCAATTGTTAACGTTAAACGATGAGCACAAACGGATGCAGCGAGCGTCTTAATATCATCTGGCGTACAATAATCTCTTTCATTTAATATTGCACGTGCTTGAATCGCTCTCATAAATGCCAACGTTCCCCGGGGGCTTACACCAATTTCAATTAACTCATGGTTACGAGTTGCTTCAATAATTTCAAGAAGATAATCTTGCACATCATTCCCTACTAACACTTCTCTTGCACGCTTTTGCATCGTAATAATTTCTTCACTTGAAATAATAGAATGTAACGTTTCTAATGGATCATTCATTTGAAACCGATTCATCATTTCCTTTTCAGCTTCTCTCGTAGGATAACCTTGGCGTATTGTGAGTAAAAACCGGTCTAACTGAGCATCTGGTAAAGGAAATGCGCCCGCTGATTCGAGTGGATTTTGCGTTGCTATAACTAAAAAAGATTCTGGTAATGAATATGTCTGTTTCGCAATTGTAACAGTACGCTCTTCCATAACCTCAAGTAACGAAGATTGTGTTCTCGGTACAGCTCGATTAATTTCATCCACTAATACGATATTTGCAAAAATAGGACCTAATCTCGTTTTAAAATCCGATTCCTTCACATGAAAATATTCAAGGCCAATAACATCTCCAGGCAAAGTATCCGCTGTAAATTGTATTCTTTGAAATTTAGCGTCCACACTTTTAGCCAAACTTTTCGCTAATGTTGTTTTTCCTGTCCCAGGTACATCCTCTAATAAAATGTGTCCTCTTGCTATAAGAGCTATAGCTGCCAGTTCAATCGATTCATCTTTTCCTATAATAACTTTCGAAATATTGTTAGTAATCTTGTTTAATGTACTCATATATTATCTACACCTTTTAATTTTCTAAAAATTAAGAATATATTTTTTCCAAATTATAACATGTAATTCGAAGATGAAATATAGTGAAAATGAATCTTTTATTTTTTCTTCATTGCACGCAAAAAAGCACCTATTGCCGTATATTTACAATGAGGTGCTTAACTCAATCCAACAGCCTTCTTTCCCTCTAATTTTTAGTAACAATACATCCTTTTTTCTCCCACGCATGCATTATTTTCAATTAACTAGTAAAATGCATTCTAATATTACATATAATGAAAACTATTTCTATTTTATCGTTATAGAACTTCCTCTACATCGACACTCTCAATCTTTACTTCATACATATTTGGGATGTTTGCTTCTTTTGGTACCCATGCATAATAATTTTGATCATTCTCTAACATAAATTGAATTAACTTTGTTTCTGATCCATTCCAGAAATTTTTAAGATTATCAATGTAGTCCTCTAAATCTTCTTTATAGTCCAATTGTAATATATAATCTCTTACCGTCAGGGCAAACACAATTAAACTTCCTAATAGATTTTTTTGCTCATTTTCTTCTTCATACTCTTGTGGTAAGAACCACACTTGACCTATTCCTATTGTTTTTTTGTATTTCTCATAAAAACTACTATCATCCATATTCTCATAATCATGTATTAATTCATTGACTAATGAATGCCATTTTGGCGGAATAATATTTTCCAATGCAGGATTATGTTCAATTCCTTCTACTATATCCTCGATTTCTTCTGTCTCATCTTCATAGTGATATTCACTTAGGTCTATATGCTTGAATTTCATTTCATTTTTATAATGTGCCAAATCATATGGATAATGGTTATTACCTTTTAAACTTGTATCATCAAGTTCGAGTATCTTTACTATTGCAGCTGTCTCAAAGCTCCAATACCCTACATATCCAGGTTCTTTATGCGCATTTTTCCATTCATAATCATAATGGCCTTTAAACCATTCTTTCTCCATGTACGTTTGTAATCTTTTAGATGCTTCTTTTTTATCTGTTTGTGCAAGTTCTATAATCTCTCTCGTTTTTGCATATGGATTTTCTTTATAATATCTATTCGTCACTTTTGTGTATCCGATATCACTAGCGCATAAGAGGAAATCAATTACTGCGTCGTTCACATTTTTTTTATCAACTATCTTTTTTAATCTTTCTATATTCTTTTTATCCGTCTCTAACAAAATTCCTAAAGAAATTATCCAAAGCATATATATATAACCCACTTTGCTAGTCCCTGTATGCTCTAAATCATCCATTGCATTATAAAAATATACTTCCATTGTGCTAATGTCTTCTCCTAAAGAATACATTGCTCTAATGTCGTTCATCTCATGTATAAAATTCCTTAAATATCTTCCTTCTATAATACTTATATTATCTTTAGGCTTTCTTTGTATACCATTCTTTTCATCTTCTTCTAAACTTCTAATCTCCTCTCTATTATCTTCAATAAACTTTTTATGGAGTTCTATTCCTTTTTTACATTTTTCTTCTATGCACAATTGATCTCTCATTCTATTTAATTCCTCCTAGCTTCTAAATTATGGCCATTCTCCAATATTGTTTCCTTCTTCATCTAACCTATATGTTTTTACGTTTCCACTACTATCGACTTTTGATAATACTCTTTCAACTTCACTATCTTCCAATGCATTCGCAATCTTTTCTGCTAATACTTCATCTCCATCAACAGCTTTCAATATTCTACTTTTTCCAGTTTCAGAACCGTTCAACCAATCATTTGACATTTGTCGTCCATCTTTAGTTTTCCCCAATTGTGAACTACCAAACTTAGCTTCATCAATAACATATTTAATATTTGAATTTGGATTTGCATTTTCGTATAATCCATCAATTCCTTTTACTATTTTATCATTTATACCTGTTGGTGCACTTTTTCCGACTGGCTTTAAATCAAATCCAGCTTCTTTTAAACTTTGATTATTCAATAAATTGTCACTAGATTTTATTTCACCATAATTCCCTTTTTGCTTATTTGTAGCTGTTTTTGCATCAAAATTGTCTACATTTGTATTTTTGTTACTGCTAGGTTTACCCTTACCACCATCTTTAGACTTCGCAAACTTATAAAAAGCTTCTAATAATTCGCCTTGAGGTATTTTAGTTACAATAGTTCCACCAACACTAGAGAATGCATAGGAAGCATTTCTCTTAAATGATTGTAACATTTCAAGGGTAGGCTTCAATTCTTTTGCTAGTTTTACTGCATTAGCAAATGTACTTACTCCACTTTATGCTTTTGCTCCTTTTGCGATATGTCCTACTTTATTTAGTACCTTATCGCCTAATATTGTGGTAGCTATTTGCGTTAATCTCAGGAGTAATATAATATTTGTTTTAAAATGGTAGAAAAAGAAATCAACACTTATGAATTGTAGTTTCATTTAATAGATAACTATTATTCTGTAAGTTTTGTCGCTATATTTGAATATCAATTTACTATTATAAGTTTTGATTTACATGTGAAATCTTCAAAAAGTAAAACCTTTTAGTTTACTAAAAAACCTTGAAAGGCATTTAGCCAGTCAAGGTTTTTAACTTACTTTAAAAAATCTAATATTGAATTTACACTTTCTTCAAAACGACTTGGGTTTCTTTCTTTAATACTAGTTAATTGAGAAACAACATATTTCTGAATATCATTGTTTAATGTAGGGATGATTTTTTTATAAATATTCCTCGATGGTTCATGATTCAATATTCTTTTGTGAAGTATCTTTAACCATTCCTTAGCATGAGGAATCATCTTAGGAATAGAATTAGCTAACACTTTCAGTGAAACTTCAGAACTAACAATCTTGTCATACGACTCTATAGCATGAATTAAACCAAACATTACTTCATCATTTTCAGTTAAATCATCAAAGCCTTGACACAATACTTCTATATGGTTAACATCCTCCATTTCTAAAATATTCCCAATAGATTTTTCAAATTTTTCTACTTCATTCTCATCTCTTAATAAACGATTATTCTTTAATTCGGTAAGTTCGACTAAAATGTCCAACTTTCCCCACCTCCTATTGTCTGTCAAAAATATTTGGGTACTTTGTTTTATTTAATTTTATTACTTCTAATAGTCCTGAACGTATCTCAGGAGTGTAAAGTCCTTCTTTTATATAAATATTCCTTGCATCAATTATCTCCCGAGCTAAAGCATCACGTGGTTCACGGTTAAGTTAGGCACCTAATTTCTTTCCAGTCAGTTTGACGGTTTCTTCCCCTTTTTCCTGGATGATGGTGTTCCATATCCATACTTACTCCATCATTTTTATCATGATACCCCTGTTGCCTGAGCCACTTGTTCTGAGTTTATCTAGTCTAGTGAATCAGTAAATCCAGCTATACTCTCCGATTTTTGACTTGGAGAAAACGCATAAACTGCACTTGAATTTTCAAGTATATCTTTTACCGCTTTTGGATTATCCATAGGATTATTCTTATAGGCAAATCTAGTATCAGCCTTACCCTATGTTGTAATCTTAAAATAAAAAGCACTTGTTGCCTTTAATTGACATCAAGTGCTTTAAGTTCATATGTTTTTAAGTAACATAAATTTGTAAGTATTGTAGTAGTTATCATGACACCTTTTGTATGTTATGACAATTACTACGTTAAACCTTACGAGTTTGTACGAGTTCGTTAGTTTTATGCCCATTCCATGTCTTTATATTCGTCGTACAGTAAAATGTCATCTCGCCTAAGCTCGTACTTCTTTTTCTATTCTATCATTCACAGTACTCCATGATGGTTCAACTATCATAGAGTACCTACTTTCAAACACCTTTTCACTTTCTTATCCCACTTAAAAGACTCTCTTTTTCACTCTTGATCATCATAAGCATCTCCAAGTGATTCAAATTCACTCTTTAGCCAATACCAATATTGTCCATTGTTCTTAATAAGTTTTTCAAGTAAGTCAGTGAATGAAGTTGCGATAATTTGCGTCTCTCCAACTATTCCATGTCGATCAAAGAAACTATCATAACATCTACCTAATCTCTCTTCACTAAGATCTATTGTTAAATATTCATCCTTGCCATCATTGCATATAATATACCAATTTGATGAAATATCTTCTTCACATAACTCTCCTACAATTACGGGATTAGCCAAAATAAACTCCTCTGGGGTAATAATTTGAATAGAATATTCCTCATTTTCAAATAAAGTTAGACCACCACAAAGACTATAAAACTCTTTTAAATCATCTGGTAGCATATGCTTATTCTTATCAATTATCGGTAATTCTGTAGGCTCCTGAACTCGACAATTAGGTAATGATTTTACTTTTTTAATCAACTGATTAATATTTTCCATCTGAACTACTCCCTAAAATTATATTGATTAAAAGCCCTATAATATTCTTGCCTAGCTAAACGTGGTACATTCGCAGCATCAAACATTTTTTCCGTCAATTCTTGTATTTCCTTTGGTGAAACAGATTTCCAATCTACTTTACCTCCAACCTTTTTCCCTGTTTTATCAAAGAGCCATTGCCTATAAACAGCTTTAGTAGCATTGTGTTGCTCTTTAGTTAAAGCTATAGTTGGAGTATTCGCCCCTCTACTAACATAATCGGGGACATTATGTTTAGCCCATACATCCATAACGCCATGATGATTTTCTAGTGGTGAATTGCTTGGCCTATACGGTACTACATCGTATGGTTCTGTAGTCTTACCCGTACCCTTAGTAACCCCCACACTCCCAGACGTTGCTTTCTTCACATCTCCAACCTTTTTTAAATCATGAAGTTTATCAACTATTTTTACACCCTTTCCATATGGGGACATCATTCCAACTGCTAGGAGTTTTTCACCATAGGTAGCTTCTGAGTCAAAGAGTGTGAAAAGATCACCAAAGAGAAAATCGAATCCAAACTTCGCCACACCGATTAAAAAAGGATCGAGTACTGGCCTTCTACCACCGACTGGCTGGCCAAAGATGTTATGCTCCATTTCATAATCATCGGTTTCAACATGGAAATCCTCACCTATATTCCCTTTTATTGTACCATTTTTAATCCCTTCAAGATATTTTTGTGTCGCTTGTATCTCTTCTTTTGTAAATCTATTGTTGATAGATTGATTTTCGCTACTTATTCCTTCCGTTTCGTTATACACATTGTGCTCTAAGTCTACGCTTTTTCCAATACCATTGTCAGATTTCCGTATTTTCTCTTCTATAGTTATTTGAATTTGCTTTGCCCATTCCATATTTAACCTTTCACTATGAAACGTACCACTCACAGGACTAAATCCTTTCCCGCTTTGCACTTCAGAGAGTCCGGCTGTGATGCTAGCTGCTAATTGGAGGGCGGTGCTGTAGTTGTTGCTGGATGAATGATTGAATTCATATAAATGCTCTAGTTTTTCTTCCAGTTTTTTTCTCATTTCTCTTAATACCGTTACAATTGCGTCTACTCCAGGCATCGGTGTAAGTACTTCGATTGCTTCTATACTTGCAATCGATTGATTAATTTCCTGTATTTGTTGTCTTATTTCATGTTCGATCACATCTGTTGAAGCAACTTTTGCTTGGAACTCATTTAGGAATGCTTCGTTTTGGCGAATTAATTCTTCACATAAGCATATGATTCCTTGCGCTAATGGCCGAAATGTTTGGACAAGGTAGGCTTTTGCACTACTGTATGTTTGTCCTTGTAATACTGTATCTACCGCAAATGCATCAATAGATTGAATGGCTTGTTCCATACTTTGAATCGTAGCATTACATATAGCGTTCATACTTTGAGTTTGACTTTGTACTTCTCCCAAATACATGTTTAAACTCATGTATTGGCCTCCCTTTGTAGTTGCTGCTGTTCAGAGGAAAGGTCATTTTCTTTCTCGCTGAGATGCCGTTTTTCTTTAAGCAACGTCTCTTTTTCGTTTTCTAATTCGAATGTAAGTTTTCTTTCGTACTGCCCGATCTCTTGCCGCATATTCGTAAAAAGGTGAAACACTTCTTTGTCGCCATACCAAGTTTCTAGTATTCGGTTAAATAAACGATTATTTCTATTTTTCCATTCATGAAAACTAGCCTCAGCTCGTTCTTGATTTTGCAGCGCGATTCGGTTTTCATTTTGTTCTTCAAATATAATTCGTAATTTTTGATTACATTGACTGATTCTCGTTTCAATTTCTTGACTCATCTTTTCTCCCTACCTTTTCCCCTTTACGTAGGTTGTTACATTATTGAAAAGTCTTTTGAAGTCCGGTATCCATTTTCTCAAATTCATTTGCTACGGAATGGATATTATCAATTGTTTGTTGAAAAGCAGTACAAAATTGTGTCGTGATCTGTAAATTTTGTTGATTTGCTTCTTGTGCCTTGAAGTTCACAGTTAGTGTAGTACGCGTTGCCTTATTTATAGAGCGACTAGTAGCACTTTTCATTCTATCTGAAGCATTTCTCATTTTCGTTGCAAGTTGCGTTGCCGTATGCAAATTACTTTGAAATTCTCCCATTACTTGCTCCCCTCTACCTTTTATTTACAAGAAAATTATAACACGGAAAAATATCCCAATAAACCAAATGTTCGAATTTAACATACAATTCACCACAGTTACTGAGGATACGAGCAACACTTATCAATCAACATAACTGAGTCCAAAATGGATTCTACTTATACAAAAAAGATGACTTCAGCCATATGCTAAAGTCATCTTTTTCTACCTTATTATTTTACTAACTCTCCATTATAAGCTTTTATATCAAGAGGAGCAGTTAAAAATTGTGCTGCTTTACTAACGAAAGATGTGAAGTGTTCACTCGTATTATGGCTCGCAACTGCTGCTTCATCTTTCCATACTTCTACCATCGTATAAACACTTTCTTTTTCTGTATCTTTATATAAGTCATAAGATACATTTCCACTTTCTTCTCTTGAACCATGAATGAGTGGCTGAATTTCTTCTAAAAATGCTTGTTGTTTTGCTGGATCTACTTGAAATATTGCGTGAATAATAATCATGGTGTTTCCCCTTTCATATTCCACTTATTTCTTTAAAATTACTTCCACTCTGCAACTTTTTCAATTGGAAGACGTACTGATTGGTAACCACTGTCAGCAGCTTTTCCGATTGAAATTAACATAACTGGTACGTGACGGTCTTTATCTAGTCCGAAAGCTTCTGCGATTTGATCTTTCTCAAAACCACCAATTGGACAAGTGTCATAGCCGTGCGCACGAGCTGCTAACATAAATTGCATTGCTACAAGACCACCGTCAATTAGTACTGTGTCTTTCATTACTTCTGGTGTAACCATAGAGAAGTAAGCTGAAAGTTTTTTCATTTGATCTTCTTTTACTTCTGCTGGCATAAGTCCACGCTCTACTGCTGTACCGTAAATTTCTTCTGCGTTATCAAAGTTGTTTAAATCACCAAATAAAGCAATCATTGCTGAAGACGTTTCTACTTGAGATTGATTGAATTTCGCAAGTGGCGCAAGTGTTGCTTTCGCTTCGTCACTTTCAATCACTACGAATCTCCATGGTTGCATGTTTACTGAAGATGGTGCAAGTGTTGCTTCTGTAAGAATTTCTGTCATTTCTTCTTTGCTAATTTTCACTGAAGGGTCGTACTTACGAATTGAACGACGTCCTGTTAAAATTTCGTTAAAATCATTTGTTTTTACTGAGTTAGTCATAGTTGTATTCTCCCTTTTTTATAATTCTTTTATATTTTCTTGAATGTGATTTAACATATTTAAAAGATTATCGCGTTCTTCCTCACTTAATCCTTTAAATGCAGATGCGGCAAAACGTTCTTTTTCCTCTTGAAACGCCTGAATTTTATTTCGTCCCTCTTCAGTAAGAGAAACTAACGTAATTCTGTTATCATCTGGATTTTTACGTCTTACAATCATTTCATTGGCCTCAAGCTGCTTTAAATGCCTTGTTATCGCAGCATTATCAATATTCACTTCTTGCTGAAGTGCTTTTTGACTAATTTCACCTACTTCAAATAATTGAAGTATAAGCTCTAATCGAGACTGGCTCATACCCGTACACCCTTCAAATTTCGAACTTACTTCTTTATTTAGAAAGTGTAATTTATATAAAATAATCGCTTCTTTTGAGCATGAACTTGTCAAATTAACCCTCCTTTACAATCAAAATAAAAACATTTGATGTATCAATAGTTGATATGTCAATTAATATAATCTATATCGATTTAGAATGCAAGCATTTTGTTTTCATTTTATTTTTTCCAAATTAAGGCGCTTTGTAGCGTTACAAATAATGTTAATTGCACTATAATAGTAATAATTTAAATGACTGGAGAGTGATTGATAATGCGGCAATACACAAATAGAAATGAGGAAATGAAAATGGAAAATGAAATGAGGATATTCACAAATGACAACAATAAATATAGGGATTGTCGCGCACGTAGACGCTGGCAAGACGAGTTTGACTGAGCGTATTCTTTATGAAACGAATGTGATTAAAGAAATTGGCCGAGTTGATAGTGGTAATACACAAACTGACTCAATGGAATTAGAAAGACAACGCGGAATTACGATTAAAGCATCTGTCGTTTCTTTCTTTATTGATGATGTAAAAGTAAATGTCATTGATACACCTGGACACGCTGATTTTATCGCTGAAGTGGAGCGATCATTCCGCGTTCTAGACGGTGCGATTTTAGTTATCTCTGCCGTTGAAGGTGTGCAAGCACAAACAAAAATTTTAATGCGAACATTACAGAAACTAAACATACCGACTATTTTATTCGTTAATAAAATTGATCGTAGTGGAGCAAACACTGAAAAAGTTATGAAACAAATAAAAGAGGTTCTTTCAAATGAAGCATTCCCCTTCTATTCTGTTCTAAACGAAGGAACGAAAGAAGCCCGGATCATTGAATACAAATCATATGACGGTTGTATGGAACTGTTAGCATCATTTAATGAATCATTACTTGAATCATATGTAAATAACGAAATAATACCGGACGCACTATTAAGAGAAAAACTAGAACAGCAAATACAGCAAGCAAATGTGTATCCAATCTTTTTCGGTTCAGCAATGACAGGTATAGGAGTAACTGAAATACTTGAAAAACTTCCGGCCCTAATGCCAGCTCTTACATCGGCACAAGAGGAACCATTATCCGGTGTTGTTTTTAAAATTGAACGTGAACCTTCTGGAGAAAAGGTTGCGTATATAAGAGTTTTTTCAGGTAGCTTACATGTTAGAAAATATGTTGATATACAGCGCTGTAAATCTCTATCCCATAAAGAAAAGATTAAAAAACTGTGCCTATTTCATAATGGAGATGCCGTTCAAACTACTACCGTTCCTAGTAGTGAATTTTGTAAAGTGTGGGGACTGAATGATATTAAAATTGGTGATATTATTGGTGAACGTACGGATTATATAAAAGATATTCACTTTGCCGAACCACAAATGGAAGCTTCCATTGATGCAGTATCAAAAGAAAGAATTCATGATTTATACGCTGCACTTATGGAGCTATGTGAAGAAGATCCACTTATTAAAGTGTGGAAAGATGATGTTCATAATGAACTATACATTCGCCTTTTCGGTGAGGTACAAAAAGAAATAATTGAAACAACACTTTATGAGAAATATAATTTGCAAGTTACTTTTTCAAATACGCGAGTTGTATGTATCGAGAAACCAATTGGCTTAGGCAATTCTGTTGAAGTAATGGGTGAAAAAGAGAATCCATTTTACGCAACAGTCGGATTCAAAGTTGAACGTGGTGAACTTAACTCTGGCGTAACATATCACTTAGGGGTTGAACTCGGATCACTACCTTTAGCATTCCATAAAGCGATTGAAGATACGGTATTTCAAACGTTAAAACAAGGTTTATATGGTTGGGAAGTTACAGATATTATCGTCACATTAACACATACCGGTTATGCTAGTCCTGTTACAACAGCGAGTGACTTTAGAAACTTAACACCGCTCGTATTAATGGATGCTTTAAAGCAAGCTGAAACACATGTATATGAACCAATAAACGAGTTTGAATTAACTGTACCGGAGCACGCAATTAGTACCGCGATGTATAAGCTCGCTGCCGTTCCAGCAACTTTTGCAGAGCCTATATTCAATTACAATTCTTATCAGTTAACAGGATCATTACCTGTTGCGAAAACAGAGAGTTTCAAACGAATACTACATTCATTTACAGAAGGAGAAGGCATATTTACAACGAAGCCAGCTGGTTTCACAAAGCTTATGGCTCCCTTCCCTACTCGAAAACGTGTTGATTATAATCCGCTGAACCGGAAAGATTATTTGCTTCATGTGTTGAAGGCTTATTAAAAGTAAAAGAGGTGCAATTCGCACCTCTTTTTGCATGTATTGATAAGTTATTTTTTCCTAACAACTTCTTTAAGCTTTTCTATTATATTTGCTATCGCTTCAATTGAATTCTTTGTTTCATATTCCCCAACATTTACAGAATGATTTGCGTTTTTAACAACATCAATCGTTAAAGTTGTTTTATATAACTGATCAATTTGATCTGCATTGTATTGGTGATCTTTATCCCCAATAACTAAAAGCCCTTCGTGTCGACTATGTAAGATAGAATCAAAAATTGTATCAAACGTCAGTAAAGGTGTAAGTAGCATCATTTTTGACTGCGCGAATTCTTCTCTCTTCATTAAATCATTTGCAATCGGAATTGTTCCGAGTGATTTCCCTAAAAACATAATATAGTTGTATTGCTCATCTTTTAATACTTCATTTATTACAGGATTAATATCATCCATCATTACTTTCGTTACTTCTTCCATTGGTTTATTCATTAATTGTCCACCAAAGGAATAATGAATATGTATAACATCTATTTTATGTTCAAGCATTAACATCGTTGCATAATAAAATAACGGTTTATCGTAATTGTATCCTGAACCTGAGAACATAAAGCAAACCGTACTGGAACCTTTTTCGATATGTGTGTAACGAATTACTTTATCATCTATATGTATTTCTTTTTTAGTCCCCTTCACCCTTTTCCCCTCCGAATACGTTTATTTTTGTAAAACGATATGTTCTGTATGAACTGCGATACCCTTTACTTTCTCTTTTATAAACGCTGGCTGTAAGTTATATGCATGTAACTCTTCTACCGGTACCCACTTAAATAGATATATTCCACCCTCTTCTTCCAAAATATATTGATCCGCTCCATTTGCAGGTAACTCCTGTAGCTTTACTTCATAATAAAAACTAATCTCATGAAACTTTCGCTCAGAAAGTGTAAAGAAATTTTCTACTGTCCATATTAATCTCTTCCCTTTCATAGGAACAGCTAGTTCTTCTGCAAGTTCTCGTTTTAACGCAGCTTCACTATTTTCTAGCATTTTCACTCTTCCACCTGGTACATACCAATAATCTTCCCCTTTGTTTTGAAGAATAAGTATTTTATTATTCTGTTTACAAATTGCTCCAACGCGATAATTAAAACATGTTTCTTCAACTTTAAATGTTAGATCCATACCGATTGCCCCCTATACTTTATTTTAAAATCGCTATAAAACTATTATGTATGTGCTGTACAAATAAGATTACTAAATTTTTCTATTCCATTCAATAAGTTTTGAACTTTCCGATAATTATACTTATCCTTTATCATTACAGGTATATATATGATGCAATCACAGGACACACTAGAAAAACATTATGAGGGTACGAATGGAAACGTTATTAATCCAGCAAACTGAAAAATCAAATAAGTTTTGGAAAATCGTTGTGAAAGATAGAGTAAAACTTCAATAAATGGAGTTTTACTCTATCTTTCACCTGTTGTTTTTAAATATTGTTAAGACATTATTAAAAAAGACGCAAGATCAACTTATGTGCTAATTAATTCTTTTTCTAGAAAAAGCGTCTTTTATTGCACTTGTTAATACATTTAGGAATAATAAAATAGCCATAACTACCGTTAATACGTTAAATTGCTTTGTTTTATAAGGAGCGAACCATTCCGTAAAGAACTCTGAATTAACGAGACGCTCCCCAACTCCTCCTTCCTTGAAGTTCGGTATCCACGAATTCATATCAAGGATGATAAAAATTAGTTGCATAACGAAAAATGCTCCAAGAGTTTTCAGCCAATTTCGCATTCGAATAGGACGCCCTTTTTTTGATGTCATTTAAATGATCCTCCTTTTAGAACTTGCTATTAAAGAGCCTTGTTCTGATAGATACGAATAGATAATATCCATGAAATCCCATAGCACCCCACTGCTATAACAGCAAATATAAGAAATAATTTCAAATCTGAAATCTCTTTTAAAAAGGTCAGTACGCCATTAGCATATTTATTTAATAAATATGGAGTATTTCGCATTAAATATATAACTCCAATAGATAAAAATATAAAAACTGGTACAAGTGTTTTCACTTTAAATGCAACAAAAAATGGGATGTAAAATGCAGTAATCAGCATGACTGCCAAGAAGCCTAGGATGTAACTTTCTAAGGAAAGTTGAAATTCCATGCTGTCTAAAATGAAATATTTTCCAACTAAACAAAATGGGATGATTACTATTGTAAAAAATAAGGTTCCAACGTATTTTGAACTTATAATTTCCTTCCTAGTATACGGTAATGAGTTTACTAAAATATTAGCATTATCTTTATCATCAGATTGATATGTGTTAATTACAAAAACGGCACTACAAATGATTATGACATATGCTACATCCATGCCGGCCCACAAATAGGTAACTAGAAATAAGAGATAAGCAGGTAAAAAAGTTTTTTGTAAAATCAAATCCTTTTTAATTAAATTAAGCATCTTGACTCCCCCTTTTTCATGAAATACATAATATCCTCTAAACTTGGTTTTTCAATCACCACTTCTTTATTAAATAAAGTTTCGATAGAATTTACATTTTCAATCAATCCCTCGAAACCTGTATTTGCCTTACATACAGATATAAATTCACGCTCAGTATCAAAATCTAACATATCTAGTGGTCCTTTGACCAAAATATAATCTTCTGCAATGGCATAAATATCTTTTGTAAAAATATGCTTCCCATTTTGAATAAATGTAATATAATCGGCAATGCGGTCTAAATCCGTTGTAATATGTGATGAGAAAAAGATTGTTTTCTCACCATCCTGCATAATATTTTGTAAAACATCCAATAATTCTCTTCTAAATATCGGATCGAGTCCGGAAGTAGGCTCATCCATAATAATTAGTTCAGCATGATGTGAAAGGGCAATTGCAAGAGAGGCTTTCATTTTCATTCCTTTGGAGAATGTTTTCATTTTTTTATTTAATGGTAATTCGAACAGATCTTTATAATATGTAAATTGGTTAAAATCCCATTTTTTATAAGCAGGCGCAATAATTTTAGTAATTTCCTTTAATGTGAGTTCATCATAAAACACATTGTCATCATAAACGAAACCAATTCTTTCTTTAATTCGCTTCGCATCAGTCGAATAGTTCATGCCAAATAAGGAGACATTTCCACTATCCGGGTTCATTAGATTCATAATCATTTTAATCGTTGTAGATTTACCTGATCCATTTCCCCCAATAAAACCCGTAACAAATCCTTTTTTTACTTCCATCGAAAAATTTTTAATTTGAAATCCTTTAAAAGATTTACTGACATTTTGAAGTTCTATTACGTTTTCCAAGAGTTTTCCTCCTCGTATAAAATTGTAAGCATTTCTTTTAGATCATTTAAAGAAACATCCATTTGCTTAGCATTTTGAATCGCTTCACACAACTTTTCTTCAACTGTCTTTAATTTTTTTTCTTTCATAGTTTCAATGTTTTGTTCTGCTACAAAGGACCCCCTTCCGACAATTGAATAAATAAAACCGTCTTTTTCCAGTTCTTCATATGCTCTTTTCGTTGTAATAATACTTACTCTTAAATCTTTTGCTAACTGACGCATTGAAGGAAGAGCATCTCCTTGCTTTAAATCACCTAGTAAAATAAGTTTTTTTATTTGGACACCAATTTGTTCATAAATAGGTTCCTTTGAAGTGTTCGTAATAACGATTTGCATGCAAATACCTCTTTTTAAAAATATTGTATATATACTTTATATACAATATATACTATCGCACATTGCGAATCAACAGAAAATTCCCAAAATACAGTCACAAACACAATCTAATAATAAATGTAATTCATACAACTTATTTATACGGGTCTTCCTCGTATTTGCTCGATTTTGAGGTGGAGGTCTTACTGCTATCTAATGCGGTATAAAGACTACGTTGTGTTTTACGGAGAAATTGGCACAGCTGATAGTGTGAAAGCAAAAGAGTTTGAAACAGAAGAAAAATCTGAGGAAGTTGATATCAAGTTAGAATGGAATGAAGATGACGAAGAAGGATTAAAAAAGATGTTTCCTAAGTTATGGGACATGTATGGGGAAGAATCGATAGATTGGTAGATTTGTTAATTGCCAAAAACGCCTTGTTTCTTTCGTAACAAGGCGTTTTTCATGATGCTATGTTTAAATTGGTATCTTCCCACTTTCCCACCACTTCATGAAAGTTTCTAACGAAGGAGCAACCCAAGTTCTACTATCATTTTCATGATTCCATACATATATATCATCTCTTTGCACGATTTCGTTCAAAATGGAATAACCAAACAAATCACCATTTCCGCCATCAGCAAAAAATAATAAACAGTCAAAAGGCATGTATAAATCCTTAAAATCAACTATATTTCTCATATTCATATTTTCAGTTTTAATTTTTGAAACAGACCAAATAAAGTCCCCATATTCACCTTCTATACCGTTTGTTTCCTGTAATAATTGATTTAAATCATTAGGTAACTCCACATGTAAACATTTTTGTATATCAGCAAGTTCATCCTTCGTTGCTGGTTTTTTCAAACTTAAGTTTGATGAAATACTGTGAATGATCTCTTTCCACATCACCTTTTCTCCCCCTTATGTTCAAGCACCTATATATAAAAGGCTATTCTTAATTTATTGATACCACTTTTCTAACAACTTCTTCTCCCTTTCAACTGAAATACCTGCTTTTAACTCCCATTCGTCCAAACTCTTCATCCAATCATACACATCTGTAACTGTATGTTCTAAACTTCTAAAAGTAAGTCCTTCTTTAACAGCACTTGCAATACTAATAGAAAACCCACCTTTCCACGGCTTCGTTTCCCCTTCTAATGGAAAAGTTTCTGGAATCCATAAAGGCATTTCTGTCCAAGGCTGCACATTATGTTCACTCATAAACGATTCGTCTACCCAAACAAATTCAGCATTGCTATTCGTAACCTTTTTACACGTATTTAATAGTTCTTCCATCGTCAATTCATCATTCGGACCTGTTATATTGAATGTACCTGCTTTATTATTTTCTGCCATGTCGAGTCCAAATCTCGCGACATCTTTTATATCAACGAATTGCACTGGACGATTTTTTCTTCCTGGAACTAACACTTTACCTCCTTTTACTACACGCTGAATCCAGTATGGAAGTCGATCTGTATAATCAAACATTCCTGAAAGCAGTCCTGCTCTTACGTGTAATACACGCCCCGGCCAATACTTCTCTGCTTCTTTTTCACATAATACTTTCAGTGCACCATAATGCTCATAAGGAGATATTTCACCATTTTCTACAGCCTTTATTTGCTCTTCCGTTGGTTCAGGTTGTAATATATAGTCTTCTTTTATGTCATGCGGAATCCAATCTTTATATACGGAAAGGCTAGAGATGAATATATAGTGTTCAATATTATCTTGAAGTACTTCTCCAACATTTCTAATGTGATGCGGAGAAAACCCACATGTATCCACGATAACATCCCATTTTCGATTTACTAAACTTGAAACATCATCATTTCTGTCACCGATTAACTGCTCCACTTCAGGAAAAATTTCTTTGTTTGTTCCGCGGTTAAATAATGTAACTTCATGCCCTCTGTTCAAAGCCTCTTCTACAACAGCTCTTCCTAAAAATCGTGTACCACCTAATATTAACATTTTCATGGTTCTCCCCCATTCATCATTAAAAATCGTTTCTTTTGTTAAACGAATTTCTATCATAAAAAGTTACGGGGGATTTTTTATTTTACTTTAATCCTACAAATAAAAAGAATCCATCTTGAAAAATTAATCAATACGGATTCTTAAATTAGATATAATTGTTGAATTACTAACTCCGCACAACTTCCCCATCAACTAACTCAATAATTCTATTACACTTATTCGCTACTTCTATATCATGGGTTACAATAATAATCGTTCGTCCTTCTTCATTCAGTTGTAATAGCAAGTTCATAATTTCTTCTCCTGTTTTTCTATCTAAATTTCCGGTCGGTTCATCAGCCAAAATTAATTCTGGTTCACCTACTAACGCTCTTGCAATTGCGACTCGCTGCTGTTGTCCACCTGATAGCTCGTCCGGTGTTTTATGCATATGTTCTTTTAAACCTACTTTTTCTAAATAGAACTTCGCCTTATTTTTTCTTTCCCGTTGCTTTAGCTTTCTATATGTGAGTGGTAGCGCTACATTATCCAGTACAGTATGTTCTTTTAACAATGCAAAATATTGAAAAATAAATCCGATCATTTCATTTCTTGTTTTATGAACTTTATTTGCTCTAATTTCAGTTAATGTTTTTTCATTTAACGTATATTCACCCTCATTTGGCAAATCAATTAACCCGATAACATTTAATAGCGTACTTTTCCCCGACCCTGATCGACCCATTATCGCTATAATTTCGCCCTTATTTATCGTTAAGTTTATACCATTTAACGCGAACGTATTATGGTTCTTGTTACTATACACCTTCTTAATGTCTTTCAATACAATTAAACTCATTATTCCATCCCACCTATTAATGTTTTTGGTTCAAGCTTTCTAATAAATAAGAAGACAATTACATTTGAGACAACGATGATCAATAATAAGAATAGAAATACTAAAAATAATATAGGCATATTCAATTTAAAGTCTAATACCGTTGATTCCTTTAAATCCTTCGACATTTGTAATAGAACCCCATATCTCCATGAAAAGTAAACTAGTGACATCCCTAAGCCAACTATTGCTACAATAATGTTCTCTAGAACAATTTGAATAAACATTCCAAATTTACTTTCGCCAAAAGCTATTTTTATACCAAATTCCCGCTTTCTCATCAAGATAGAAATAATAGTCGTTACTACAATTCCGACGATTGAGAATAAAATAAATAAGATTCCGACTATCAGTTGAGGTATTTCAGAATAGCTGTTAAAAGTAACATCTTCATTTATTTCATCACCCAAATTTTTTAAATAAAACGTACCGCCGTTTCCTTTAAGTTGAATTGATTCTTCTAGTTTCTTTACATCTGCATCTTTTCGTAAATATAAAACTGTACTTTGATGTAGTCTTAAAAACATTGCTTCATATTTTTCAACTCTATTAGATGACATAGGTATTATCATTACGTAATCCAACTTCGAATATGCGTTCGTCGTATTATTATTTACGATAAATTTATTCTCCGGCAAAAAGCCTGTAATTGTATATTGATTATTAATTGTATCTCCAACTTGAAAATATTTCTTAAAGTATGAACCCATTAAAACCTTTGTTTTCTCTTCACTATTTTTTTGAAAATCTTCATGCAAGAAACCTTCTTCAGATTTTAAAGGTAACTGTAACATTTTATAGTAATTTTCATCTACAAAAATTGTTGTAATAGTAGGTCTGTCATCGCGAAACGTTTTATGTTTCAAATCAGTAATCATACTATTTTGAAATGGTCTATTACTTGACTCTATTTCAATAACTCTCGCCTCGTATGTACCATACGAAATCACATCTTTATTTTGTTGAATCGTTTTATAAACTTCTTGAATTTGCTCTTTATTAAATTTATTGCTTTGTAACTTATCTGTCGTCATTTCAAAAGTAACTAAATATGTTTTATCCGCATTTAATACCGAGCTGGATTTATCATTCAGATGGTGTAAATTATAAAATACATTAATTGAACTCGTTATAGTTGCTAATCCAAATGTAATCTGTATTAGAAGAAGTACCGAAAATAGAAATCTCTTTTTTAATGCTAGGAACGCACTTTTTATTCTCATCATGTTTACTCCTTTAATGCTTTAGCAGGTTCACTTTTAATCACATATACAAATGGTATTACAGAGAGGATAAAAGCTATAGTAAGTGAAAGAAATACACACATTACAATATGAGTAGACTGTAAACTAATACTATAACTTGTAAACTCTATAATATTTTCACTCAAAATGCTAAAAATCCATTGTATGCATATTGCACAGGCTGATGCAGTGATTGCACATAAAAATAATTGACTAAATATAAAAATAAAAAGATTTACATTACTTGCTCCCAAAGCTTTCCTTAACGACAAACTTTTTTTCTTCGTATAAATCCAATAATAACTTACTATTATACTGGTAATGAAAGCTATACATAAAAGCCTATATGGAAAACTGAGTAACTCTTCTACGGCTTCACTTGAGTTTTTTTCCTTCTCATAGTTCTCTTTTTCACTAATTACTTTGGCATTTATATCTTTATTGTTCTGTTTCATATGCTGTATGAAAGTTTCTATTTCCTTGATAGGGTTTTCGTTAGAACGAACAATCATTTGGAATGTATTATCTTTTTGTATCATCTGTTTCACTTCATTTGGCATGTCATTTAGAGAGACGTAAATTTTAATATTATACTCATATCCAGTATTTTCTCCAGCTATGCCTTTAACTGTATATTCCTTATTAAATAATTTTATTGTTTCCATATCCTTATAAATTTTCTTCCCCACTATTACACTATTTTTTTCATCTTGTCCCATCTGAGAACCTTTTAACAAAGGTGGAGTCCAATTTTTATTAAGGAGACCATTCATTATTACGTGGCCGATATCCGGAATAGTAATATGAATATCATTTGTAATCACACTAGCGTTTTTAAAATCAGATTCTACTAACGTCTGAAATTGTTCGAAATTGATTTCCCCCATATTAGTAAGTCGAACAGAATAGTAATAATTAAAATAACCATTCTTACTATCATAAAATTTCTCATCATAATAATCTCGCGTCGATATTGCAATCAGGATTGGCCATATTGTCAATACAAATCCAATAAATAACATAATGAATATTGTTTTGTTCACCACTATTTCTTTTAATACTAGATTCATATATCCTCCTCATTTTAAAAACCGTGAAAATGGTATTTATCCTTTTTCACGGTTTTTGTTGATTTTTATTTAATTACCATTTCCTTAGAAGTGTACGCACTATCCCCTACCATTATCCATTCATGACCCGAATAACCTCTGGTCACCGGTCCTTTGGATGCAACGCTAACGTTTATACGATCTGAAATTTTAGCATCATACAATGCTAACTCTTTAGAAGTCCCATCATCAAAGCTAGCTCTTACAGTCATCTTGTAAAAATGAGGTTCGTTCTTTTTCGCAGTATAGGCAGTTGCCTTAGCTTTTGCTCCGCTTCCTGTCCACGTTGCATTATTATCCCAACTAATCGAAGCAAATGAAACGGAAGAAACCATACCTAATAAAGAAGCAGTTAATCCTGTAACAGCTAAAGTTTTTTGAAGTAAGCTTTTCATATATCCTTAATCTCCCTTTTTAAAATATTCACTTAAATATTTAAGTATTTTTAGGCCTTGTCCTCATTATACATAAAAAAATAATCATATATCGATAAAACTTAATATTTACATTTATTAACACTATTCTTACATTCCCCTGAACTTTCCGTCATAAAACAAAAAGATGGTATGAAACTCCAATTCACACCATCTTTTTGCTATCATTATTGATTTGACTGTATACAAGGAAGAATATATTTCACAATCAATTCCCATCTATCCCGTGCATTCGGCATAATTTCAGAAGCAATTACTATAACCAAATCCTTCTCCGGAATACAACAAATCATATTCCCACCGTCACCCATAGCACAGTATGAAAAGATTCCCTCTTCTTCTCGTAACCGCCATAAATAACCATATTGATTTTGGTTCATTTCTGTCGATTCTTTTATCCATGATTTTGATAGTATTTGTTTTCCATTATGAATACCTTCATTCAAATAAATCTGTGCAAACTTCGCCATATCTCTAACCGTTAACGTTAGTCCCCAGCCGCCCGTCGAAATACCATTTGGATCGTGAACCCATCCTTTCACATCTTTTCCGAATAAGTCATCAAATCCAAATGCTTTCATATTATAGTTTGGAATTTCTCTCATGCCCAGTGGCTGAAATAAGTATTCATTCGCAAATTCACGCGCATTTTTTCCTGTTGCGTTCGTTATGATCGCTGATAGTATATGAGCTCCTGCAGATGAATATTTAAAAGATCCAATTTCTCCGCCGCTTCCTATCCTATTTAACGTATATTGTATCCAATCTTGTTGTGTACATAGTTCTTCTAACGGTTCCTGCCAGTCTACGAATGGATGTGGAGCTGTCATCGTTAGAAGATGGCTTACTGTTACTTCAGATGAATTAACGTTATATTCCGGGAAAAATTCTATTACTCTTTGATCAACGCTTTTTATATAGCCCTTATCTATACATATCCCAATTAGCGCAGAGATTATCGTTTTTGTGACTGACGCTATGTGAAATGCATCATCTGGACCGTAACCGTTATAATATTTTTCAAAAATAACATTACCTTTCTGCACTACTAACATACCATTCATATTTTCATATTCTTCTTTTATAATCTGATTTAACTTTTCAGCATTTTTCATCATTCATTCCCCTTTAACCTGTAATTAAAAAGGTTCGATAGGTACATATATATCAACTATATGTTTCTTTTCTGGGTGCTGCTCTGGATTATTTTTATACACTTCAAAAGGATATGAGTCTCTCGGTTTATATCCGCTATTTGGCAACCATTCACCGTATAAGTAATCCCACGCCCCTTTATATTCATCTTGGCGTATTTCAAAATGACCTACCGCATATTTCCCTGAAGGTATTACCATTATTCCTATGTCGTTCGTTTCTACTGTGGATTCATCGGGAATTGTTATACATAAACTAGTTCTTAAATGATTGTCCTCAGTAAATTCATGATGATCGTGGTAAATGGTTAATACTTTCGTATCCTCAAATACATGATAGTTTTCCTCTGCTGCGTAATGAAATAATTTCTCTATCATGTTTGGAAAAGCTAGCGTTAACTCTTCATATGTACCGATATGTCTTATGTATGCGACGTTTATATCGTCCGCTGTTACAATTTCAACATTTCCTCGAACCTTCTTACATTCATTGTATTGAGGAATTCACCTTACGTCTTTGCAATTCTTGCTATTGTCATTTCGATATTGAGACGGACTTACACCGTAATAATTTTTAAATGTTCGGGAGAAAACTGCTGAATCTGTGAAACCAAAATGGTAAGCGATATCCGTAATCGTCATATCCAATCGATATGTAAGAAGGTTTGTTGCCCTTTCTAACTTCAATCGATTTACATATCGTGATAACGGCTCGTCTACTATTCCTTTAAAAATTCTATGAAAATGAAACTTCGAAAATCCTGCTATATCCGCTAGCTTTTCAATGGATAGTGAACTGTCTATGTTTGATTCTATATAATCTTGAACCTTATGTATGCGTCTTAAATACTCATTTCTACTTTGTTTACTCTCCATATTTCTAGCTCCTCACAACAAAAAGGCTAACTTTGTGCTAGCCTAATTTTACACATTTTTCAAAAATAATACTCTACTACCACCATTCCCATCATAATTTGTATGTACCGATACACCCTCTATTTCATCATCCCCAGCCTCAATTCGAAAGCCAATCTCCCTATGAAACTGTATTGATTTTTTATTTACTGGTGACGTGATTGCTTTTACAACTTTACGGTTATTTGCACGAGCAATATCAAAGAAATAAGAATACAATGTCGATGCAATTCCTCTTCTTCTATACTTCGGATTCACACCGATAAAATGAACGTATGCTTCATCTTTATATGTTTGTGAAAAAAAACCGCATAAGAAACCTAACGTTTCTCCCTCTTCTTCAATAATAAAACTCGTTTCTTGAAAGTGAACGAAAAACAATTTTGGCAACATACCAGTCATATCTCTCCCGCCCCACCAATCATTTAAAACAGAATGAATTTTTACATAATCTTCCCCTTTGATGTTTCTTACTCGCATATGTTTCTCCCTCTCACTCACTTCATTTTTTCATAAATTTTAATGACCGTTTCTACTAAAAGGATGAATACCCATATCCCGCAAAATACAAGAACAGACTGGAATAAAGAACCTAGCATAACAATACTTATTAAACCTAATTCTGATCCTGAAATGGACATTTCATCAAACCCCAGGTTATGTATAAATGGACCAGTTGAAAAAGCCATTAAAATAGATCCTATTAAATAAATCACACTCATTATTTTTAATATTTTTATAGAAAGATACGAAGTTTGTTCTTGCTCCACTTGTGATAATTCGATTTCACCGCTCGCAATTCCTTTTTGCAAACAGTCCTCACATAGAAATTCTTCCTTAATTTTTTTACCACCGTGCAATGTACCTGTAATTTCTTTACACCTTGAACATTTTCGATTTATCATGTTGTTACCACTCCAATCTATTAAGATTATACTTATACAATTCTATATTTACCTTAATATCCCTTTTATGTATTTTATAGAGAAAGGTCGTGTTTTATGATTTCAAAACTCACGTTTGGCTTGAAAAAACCTACTGTTCATTATGAATTAAGACCTAGTTGTTATGCGATTATTTTTCAATCATCTTCTTCAAAGATTGTTATTATCCAAAAAGGAGACCGTTATTTTTTACCTGGTGGTGGTATGGAAGGTACCGAAACAAAAGATGAATGCTTACATCGTGAACTACTAGAGGAATTAGGATGGGCAATTGAAATTGATCAGTATATCGGTAATGCGGCACGATATTTTTATGCAGAGAAAGAAGATACATATTATTTAAACGATGGGTTCTTTTATATTGCGAACATGGTGCAGACACAAACTGAAAACTGTGAGGAAGATCATGTTTTGCGGTGGATGTCTCCTTTACTTGCTGTAGAGCTTCTCATTCATGATCATCAAAAATGGGCTGTTGAACAAGCACTTTTATTACAAAAACCAAAAGAATCTCCTTCTATATGAAAGAGATCCTTTTTATTGTTAACTTACTTTTTTCAAATTGAGAGCTGGCTTTTGAATTCCACCCTTTTTTACAACATATAAGCCGATAAAGATTATAAGTCCGCCAACGAGTTGTATCATGTTGATTTGCTCTCCGATAGTTACTGCCGCGAAGATAACTGCGAACAATGGTACGAGATACATATAAACCATTACTTTCGTTGAGCCTATTTTACTAATACCGACATACCACATTGCAAGTCCGAAGATTGTCGCGAAGACGATTGAATATGCTAGAGACCCCCAGCTTGGCATGTCTACTGGCCACGTTAATGTATTTACGTTGAATAAACAATATACAACGAGAGGTACAATTCCAATTAAAGTTGACCAAGATGTGACTCTCATTGCGGAATATTTTGTTATAAGAGGTTGCGCTAATATTGGATACCATCCCCACGCAATCGCTGCGACTAATCCAATTATGTTTCCGAGCCACGCATATTCGTAAGTAGTTCCTCCTGTATGTCCTGTTAATAAAACGAATGCTGCACCAATAAACGCTACTATTGAACCAATTTGTACCTTCATCGAAAAACGTTCTTGTTTGTGCAATACTGCTAATATCCCTGTAAAAATAGGTGACATCGCAATTAATAATGAGGCGTTCGTTGCTGAAGTATATTTCACAGATAGCATAAACATCGTTTGATACATTGTCGTACCAACGATACCGACTGCTACTAATCGTAACCAATCTTTTCTTTCAATACGTAATGAGCGTTCCATTATAAAAGTAATAAGTAATAATACCGGTGATGCTACTAAAAATCGTAAACTATTAAATTGAATGGATGACATAAATGCCACGCCATACTTTCCTATTGTATAATTTGCTCCCCATACTAATGCAACTGATACTAGGAGCCATTCCATTTGCCATCGTTTCATCCGAATCTCCCCTTCCATATTTAGCATAGTAAAATTGGCTGGATATAACACCGTCCAATTGGCTGTTTTTTTACCCAGCCAATTTGCTATACTGGATGTATATAAGAGATACGGAGGCGTTTTTTATGGAATGGAAGCTAGATAGTGACAGTAAAATCCCTATTTATCAGCAAGTTGTTGACTTTATTGAAAAACGTATTACATATGGAGAACTTCCTCCAGGAAGCTTCCTCCCTTCAGAACGGAAATTAGCTACGCAGTTAAATGTAAACAGAAGTACAGTAACGACTGCTTATAATGAACTACGTGCTATGGGAATTGTAGAAAGTACGACTGGTAAAGGTACACGTGTGAGTACACATATGTGGGGCGTTTCTCCAACATTAACGCCGAACTGGAGAAATTTCGTAGAAGGTGGTACTTTTTTACCAAACTTACCGTTACTTCGCCATATTCGTGCGGAAGTACAACAAAATGAAAATATCATTGATTTCGCAAACGGAGAGCTCGGTTGTAACCTCTATCCGCACGATCAACTACAAACGATTTTACGAGAACAACCGTTAACACATTCATTAAGTTATGATCATCCGCAAGGCTATCTCCCGCTAAGACAAGCGGTAGTAAAATATATGAAGGAATATTTAAAAGTTGAAGCGACTGAGCAATCCATTATGATTACATCTGGCGCACAGCAAGCACTTCACCTTATCGTACAATGTTTATTAAATCCCGGTGATGCAGTCGCTTTCGAAAGTCCTTCACACTGTTATTCCTTACCGTTATTCCAATCAGCAGGTATTCGTATTTTCCCTTTACCTGTCGATGAACACGGTATTAACCCAGACGATGTGCAAGAATTATATAGAAAGCATCGTATAAAAATGATCTTTTTAAATCCAAACTTCCAAAATCCTACGGGAACAATGCTTCATCCAAACCGTAGAAAAAAACTGTTATCACTTTGCGCAGACTTACGAATTGCGATTGTTGAAGATGATCCTTCTAGTTTACTTACGCTAGAAAAGAAACAACCTTGCCCTACTTTGAAATCAATTGATGAAAATGGAACTGTCATTTATGTACATTCCTTATCAAAAATGATTGCACCAGGCTTACGAGTTGGTTGGCTTGTCGCTCCGCAGTCTGTAGTCGAACGGTTATCCGACGCAAGGCACCAAATGGAATTAGGTATGAGCATTTTCCCACAGTGGCTTATGCAACAATTTTTTGAAACTGTACCATTTCAGTCGCATATCGTACCGTTACGAAAACAACTAGCAGAAAAAAGAGACGTTATCGTCCACGCCCTAAACGAGCAACTTCACGATAAAATCTCTTTTTCAAACCCGACCGGCGGTATATACATTTGGGGGAAATTAAAAGAACCTATAAACGAAAAACAACTCATTATGCAAAGTTTAAAACAAGAAATCGCATTTATGCCAGGTAGTATTTTTGGTGCGAAAGATGGTTATATTCGTTTATCTTATGGAAAAGTGAATATTAATCAAATTGAGGAAGGTATTTCTCGTTTGCGTGAAGCTATTTTGGTTTGTGGAAAATAACTTTACATAAAGCTTTCTCGTTTGACAAAAGAAAAATCTACCATTATTATCAACACGAACCTAGTTTTAGGAGTGATAAAATGAAAATCTACGTTGATGCAGATGCTTGTCCTGTAAAAGATGTGATTATTTTAGAGGCTACGAATGCAGAAATCCCTGTAACCCTCGTTACTAGCTTTTCTCATTATTCTAATGCTCAGCAACCAA
This sequence comes from Bacillus sp. L_1B0_5, assembly GCF_000836715.1. Classification (NCBI taxonomy): domain Bacteria; kingdom Bacillati; phylum Bacillota; class Bacilli; order Caryophanales; family Bacillaceae; genus Bacillus; species Bacillus sp. L_1B0_5. The sequence continues at coordinate 55,277 of NZ_JXIS01000052.1, forward strand.
AAGGTGTAGAAACAATTTATGTTGATTCTGGAGCAGATGCTGCAGATTACCGAATTATGCAGTTAGCAAAAAAAGAAGATTTAATTGTAACGCAAGATTACGGTCTTGCTTCGCTCGCTTTAGCAAAAGGCTGTATCGTACTACATCATAAAGGCTATAAGTATACGAATGAAAACATTGAGCAATTGTTACAAACAAGATATTTAAGTGCAATGGTTCGAAAAAGCGGTAAGCGTACAAAGGGACCGAAACCATTTACAGCAGAAGATAAAGAGAAATTTAGAGTGCTCTTTAAAAGTATGATTGCACTTCAGAAATAAACCTTCTATTTGTAGAGAAAGAAAAGAAGAGAATATCCAAATGAACATTCTCTTCTTGAGGTTTACCCTTTTAAAATGAAGGTAAATTATCTAAGTTATTTTCCTTTATACCATCCGGTTCACTACGTATAATATCTCTACCATACTTATGAAATACGTCCACATGAGCTAACTTCCCTGATTTTGCTTCATTAAGAGCAGTCATATAATCTAACTCTCTCCCGCTGCTTGTTTTAAAAGCAATTAAATCACCTTCATCATTTTTACGAACGGCAACAATTTGTTCTGCTCCTGAATTGACTTCATGGCCTATTTCAAATTGAGCTCGTTCATCTCCTTGATGTAAGTAATCATTATAAACTTTTTCAAAGTCTTTTTTATCCATAAAACTCACCTCCAACACATTTTATTAGTATGGTTGGGATGTAGTGGTTTTATGTACTTTTCTCTTAGAAAAACGTATTTTTAATACCTACACAACCCTTTCAAAGTCTCCAATACATCATCTGTAAAGGCTGTATTACCCTCTGTCTCTAAAACTCTAAAATATAAACTTCTTAAGAAAGCTCTAATATTTTGTACTAAAATAGCATGCTGCGGATGTCGGATGTCTTCAACAGTTGCTATACTATGTAACCAGTTGCTCCACTCTTCTTCAGTTAAAAGATTTTGGTTACGTAACGACATAATTGGTGCTACTAATCTCTCATCCTCAAAGTGAATGTATACGTAGTCATGTAAGCGTACCTTCTGACGAACGGCAGCTAGTATTGCATATGAGAACTCACGATTTTGGATTGTACGTGCTAAAGCATCGAGCGCATCTGCTGCATGTGCAGTAGAGTGTGCCCAGCCTTTTTCTTCTACGTAGCCTCTTACATCTTCTTCTAAATATACATATTCCAGCACTTGTTCTGCCACACTGTACAGTTGTTCTTCAGATAACAGTGGTTCTCTTTCATGAACAGATAAAATAAGTGGTGGAATTAATACGGAGAATGCACGTTTAAAAACAGAGTCTGTTCCCTTTTCACCAATTTTATAAAATAAATAATCAGGGCTAATTGCTTGCAGCATTAATCCTCGTAACTCTTTTTGTCTAAATACATCATTTGTAATCCATTTGTGAAGCGTACTATATATCAAATCATCACGCAGTTCAGCATCAGGTGATCCGATATAATCTAGCATCCACTGCGCATATGGATATGCATCTACGTCTTCTGGTACAGCATAATTATTATTTTTAATTTGTAGTAGTTCTTCTTTTAGTTCGAGTACTTCATTCATTATATTTCTTGTCCCCTTTTTGCGTTTTTTATTGTCTTATCCCCTTTTATTTGCTTCATAAAATTAATTTAATTATAACAATAAACAAAAGGCTATACATATATTTCTGATTATGTATTACGCTCTTTCATGAAATATAACTTCTGGATTTCCTAAATCACTATTCTTAACTATAACATTCGCACACTCTTTTGGATTATGCTCATCTATATACATCTTACAGGCCGCATGATATCTGTTCAAAAACATCTTCTCTGCTTCTTCATAACTTCCAAAAGCTTCAGTTTCCCGCTTAGCACCACGTTTTCTCGCAATCTCAAAATTTGTATCTACAAAGATTTTGTAATCAAATAAATACGCAACGTCTTTTTTCAATAGAAACGTTCCATCTACTATTAATATCATGTTTTGCGTGGCCAATAGCGGCTCATTATGTACAGACATATCCGTTATTAAGTTATGAGAAATCGTTTCATACTGTAAATTCCCGTTAGGTCCTAAAGGCATTAATAATCTTTCTTTGAAAGCTGTATAATCGTGTGCATCTTCATAATACCCTCTTGCAGATTCTTTTCCTTTTGCATAGCGAATCACTCTTGGATTATGAAAATCATCAATGCTGGCGCGTGTTACTGGTAATCCTCGTTTTTTTATTTCTTCCGCTAGTTCGTTTGCAAATGTTGTTTTTCCTGATGCTGTAATACCACTTACTCCAACTCTTGTTGGATAGATTAAGTTTAGCTTTACAATATGATCTGCAATTTCTTTGATTCGTTGTTTTCGGTTCATGATATCTCCCTTTATAATTAGTTTACATAATATAATTATAAGTAACAATCCATGTCACTATTTGACGGTAAATTGATATCCTTTGTCGAATCGTTGATATATTTTAAGTTATGATAGATATATTTGAAAAATTGTTGATATATTATTAGCTTACTTCCCCTTAACCCCCCGATATAAGGCCGTCCGTAACTCTTGCTTATACTCTTCAATTTCTGGCATTTCGAGTTCTTCTGCTAATCTGATAGCTAATTCAATATCATACGGTACTCGTACAAGTTGAATAGAAAAGCTCGCCGCTTCTTTTTCATTATATGTTCCTTCAAATATTAAATAGGAAGCTTGCGTTATTTCAAGTGGGTTTCCTACGCTACCGGCATTACATAACGTTTTCCCTCTGAAATTTTGAACGAACGCTTGGTGAACGTCACCGTAACAAACGACATCTGGTTTTCTTTCTCCTTCTATATTTTCTGTCAGATCACTATTTTCGAACATACTAATACGCTCTTCTCTTGAAGCGTGTGGTTGAATTCTTTCATATAAACTTCTTGGTGAGGCGTGGAACATACGAATGAGTTTTCCACTCATATAAAACTCGATTGAAAATGGTAAGCTTCTTAAATAGTCGTTTTGTTCTTCCGATAATTGTTTTTGATGCCATGTTAATGCTTCAAATTCAGTCGGCTTTGTAATAAAATCATCCCAGTTTCCCATTACGACTACTTCACATTCTTTACGAATGATTTCAATTGCTTCACTGGAATGAGGTCCTTTTCCTACTAAATCTCCAAGACAAATAATGTGCTCGATTCCTCTTAATTTAATATCATTTAACACGGATTCTAATGCTTGAATATTACCGTGAATATCTGAAATTACTGCTATTTTATCCATATAAATTACTCCATTATTTATTAAATTCACTTGATTGATACCATTTTGGAATATAAGATGAAAAATGATTATGATCTTCTAAAATTCCATTTAATCTTTCCTTCATCTCATCTACTAAATGCGGCGTACTTCGATTCGTCCAAACTATATCCGCTGGGAATGTCATCGCGGCGTACAATGTATACAGTTTCCAAAAATGAAGCGATGGTTCGCCTCCGCAATAACCGTGAAATTGTCCAACCGCAAATGATTTACTTATTCTTGTAGTAAAAATCGCTACGTTATAAAAATCGTGTATTGGATCGCCAAAATCATATCCACCAAAATCAATAACGATAAACTCCTTATTATGAATCATACTATTTGCTGGATGGAAGTCATCATGTAAAAATCTTATTGGACGATTTTTCAATAAATCTTTATGATTTTCTACAAAGGTTAATACTGGCTTCAAATCCAGAAAATTCACCTCGTAATCTGCTAGTGCCTCTATGTATCTTTCGTATTTATTCCATCTAGATGTTTCCCATTTATTACTTGCACTTTCTCTTTCAATTGAGTGAATTCTCTTTAATACTTCCCCTGCTTTTCTTCCTGCATTATACTGTTCTTCCACCGTTAGCTTCGTTAAACCTTCTTCACCATTTATACCTCGGGTCCATTCAAATACTTGAACACATTTATTTAATTTCTCAAGTATTATGAAATGAATTAACTTGGGTGTTGGAATATGTAATGACTCTAATTGTTGCATATACGTATATTCTTCTTGTTTACGTTCAAAATGAACAGCATCACATATTTTTACAAAATAAGTTTCTTGATTCTTTAATTCAATTTTATACTTCTCTTCATGTGAAAAACCTTTTGAAATAGCTGTACACTTTGCAATACGAGGCCATTCTAGTTTTCTCTCTATCTCTCTAAGCATTTCTTCCACAACGTTCACCTCTATTAATATATGTACAAACTACCTAGCACTTCATGCTCTCGTTTATCTTCCCCTGTAAACTCTACTGCAAATGGATATTCACCTTCCTTGTTCAATTGTTCTTTCACAAATCCTTCTCCAATCGGTTCACAAAACTGCACATGAATATTTCCAAACACTACACTTTGACACTCAGCATTCCATTTTTCATTTTTCACAACTGAGCTTGTAGATAGTCTCATTACTTCTTTCCATTTCCGCACCGTTTCTCGAACGTTTTTCACTGCATAATGGATCGTTTCAATTTGTTGTACTTTGTTTTTATGTTCAGTGATTGTTCCTATGTTACGTAAATCGTTTCTTCTTTCTTCGTCCGTTTCATTCCACTGTATAAAGAAAGGTAATTTCGGTCCGTTCTCTTCTTGCTTAACAAATAACATTTTCCATTCTAGAAGCCGGCCATCTTTTCTCATGCGTTTCCCTTCAAATGGCCCTATCGTATGTAAGCCGTACTTATTAAAGTTAACTGCTAGCTCCTCAATTGCATCTGTTCGGATCGCGATTTGTAGCATTCCTTCTCCATTTTGTAGTTTCACCACTGTTTCTTGTACTAATGGATTTTCTGCTTCTTTCGCTTTTTCTTCATGTTGAACTGCTAGAAATTCTATGTATGATAAGTCAAAATAACTTAAACTATTCCAAGTACCCCAGTTCGTATGCTCTCCCCCTAATACAGTATGAAATCCAAGTTCCTGCATTTGTTTTGCCGCTTCCTCCGGTGTATCATGAACTGCGTGAACGAGATGATCAAATCGTAACATGCCTTTCTCCCCTTTCTCTCCATCCTTTTATTGTATATTTTATTTTTCTTTCATTCAATTCAAAAACTTTAAAACCTAGTTGATTTATACGATTAATATGTATTATAATGAAACAAATTTAATTATTGCTGATTGGAAAAACCAAAGGCACTTTTCTCATACGGGAAAAGTGTCTTTTTCATTTATTATTACAGGGGGATTATTTATGCAGAAATTAATTGTCTTTGCTATTATTGGATTTTTCGCTCAATTGATCGATAGAGCACTTGGAATGGCTTATGGGGTAACGTCTACTTCACTATTATTAATGTTTGGTATTGCACCGGCTGTAGCTTCCGCATCGGTTCATTTAGCTGAAGTCGTTACAACTGCAGCTTCTGGCGCATCTCATATCAAATTTGGAAACGTTGATAAATATACAGTTTCCAGGCTTACATTACCTGGGGCAATCGGCGCATTTGTTGGGGCATGTTTTTTAAGTAATTTGCCTGGAGATGTGATCAAACCGTACATTTCCATATTTTTATTCACTTTAGGGGTTTACATTTTATTACGATTCATCATTCAAAAACAAATTGTCACTTCAAATAAGCGTATGTCTGCAAAACAACTTGTGCCGCTTGGTTTATTCGCTGGATTCGTTGATTCAACTGGTGGCGGTGGTTGGGGGCCGATTACGACACCCGTTCTTCTAGCAAGAGGAAATGAAGCTAGAAAAGTTATTGGATCTGTAGATACGAGTGAATTTCCTGTTTCACTCGCTGCAACAATTGGCTTCTTCATCTCACTTGGCTGGGAACAAGTAAGCTGGGTTTGGGTATTTGCGTTAATGCTCGGCGGTATTGTCGCAGCTCCAATTGCTGCATGGTTAGTTCGTATCGTTCCGCCCCATTTACTTGGTGTATTAGTTGGCGGTCTTATTATCTTTACAAATATACGTACACTGCTTACTACATTTAAAGTGGATCCAACTATTATTTCACTTTCTTACGTTGCAGTTGGTCTTGTCGTTATTATTTCTATTTTCATTGCTGTTCGCAATCATTCCAATCGTCCTAACGCATCAACGGCTGAGTATCCAAATGATCAGAAGCAAATGCTACCATAACTATAAAAAATACCGCCCAATTTAGAGCGGTATTTTTTATTTTTCTATTTTCCAATTAATCATCGTTTCTGTAGCATTTACTCTCTTCATATGTAACTTTTCTAAAACACGCATCGAACTATAGTTATCCAGGAGTGTCTCTGCAATTATTGTTTCTACCTCTCCTGTTTTGAAAGCCCAATCGATTAGTTCTCTTACAGCTTCTGTTGCATAGCCCTGATTCCAATATTTCTCAATAAATCCATAGCCAATTTCTACTGTTTGCTTCTCGTTTGGTTTCCCTTTAAACCCAATATCACCTAAAACGCTATCATCTTCTTTCCGAAGAACATACCACGCCCCCCATGGTAATAAAGTTGCATCTTGTTTTACATTCTTTACATGCCCTACAATATGCGGACCGCTATTGTATCCTTGCTCGTTAGCGACTTGAATACTCTCTTCTGTACACGGCACTATATAGAGCCTTTCTGTTTCTAATTTCATTTTGATTTCCCCTTTTTGCTTAAACGTTACTCTAATTATAACAAATAATATGACTTTATCATGAATGTCGAATTATATTTTTCTGAATTTTCTTTTAATTTAGAGGGTTTTTCAATATTTTTTGCGAAACATTTGTATAACAATTTTTTCTTTGCTTATTGCTACATAATAGTAGGTTCGGGTGGAGTTTTGCAAGCGTTTCCTATACAATAACCGATATTTTTTGACTTTTCCTAACAAAATATCTTGCAATATATTCAGAAAGTCATTACAATTGCCATATATTAAAAATCTTAGCAATATATAAATCCTCATCAATCCGATGAGGTAGAGGTTGCGACTTTTAATAGTAAAACGGACGAGACACAGAGAATGTCAGCTGACTCCGTTTGAAAGGAAAAGTTGCCGAAGTTTATATTTCTTCTCTGGAAATATGAGCTGGGGCTGTCTCCGAAAGGAACAGAACTGTCACGTTTACAAAATTACCGTGTAAGCGTGGGGTGCTATCTTAACGGAAGGGTATGATGGGGTGGTTATTTGTGAAACGTTCCGCCAAATTCCTTTGGCGGTTTTTTGTATTTTTCTCCCCCGCTCCTTCCTAACCTACAAGAAAAGGAGTGTTGAACATGAATAGCGCAACAAATCAATCTACCTCTAAAACGCAAACTACACAAGGACAAGGTGAATTAAAACGCGGATTAAAATCTCGTCACCTTACGATGATTTCTCTCGGTGGTACAATCGGTACCGGCCTATTTCTTGCTAGCGGTGGTGTAATCCATTCTGCTGGTCCTGGTGGTGCATTAGTCGCATACGCCGCAATTGGAATTATGGTTTATTTCTTAATGACAAGCTTAGCAGAACTCGCAGCTTACATGCCTGTTACTGGATCTTTTAGCACGTATGCAACAAAATTTGTTGATCCATCACTTGGCTTTGCACTTGGATGGAACTATTGGTATAACTGGGCAATTACGATAGCAGCTGAACTTGCAGCCGTAACATTAATTATGAAATTTTGGTTCCCAGATACTCCTTCCCTTATTTGGAGCGGATTATGTTTAGCTATTATTTTCCTTTTAAACTACTTATCTGTTAAAGGGTTTGGTGAATCTGAATATTGGTTCGCACTTATTAAAGTAGTTACTATTATCATCTTTTTAATTGTTGGTTTTATGATGATTTTCGGAATTATGGGCGGTGAATCTGTTGGCTTTAAAAACTTCACTGTTGCAGATGCACCATTTAACGGCGGTATCATGGCAATTATCGGTGTATTTATGGCAGCTGGTTTCTCATTCCAAGGTACTGAACTATTAGGAGTAGCTGCTGGTGAAACGTCTGATCCAGAACGTAATATCCCAAAAGCAATTCGTTCAATCTTTTGGCGTATTCTTTTATTCTATATCCTTGCGATTCTCGTTATTGGTTTATTAATTCCTTATACAACTGAAAGCCTTGCTGCAAGTGATGTTACAGTAAGTCCGTTTACACTTATTTTTGAAAAAGCGGGCGTTGCCTTTGCTGCTTCTGTTATGAACGCTGTTATTTTAACTGCTGTACTATCTGCTGGTAACTCTGGTATGTATGCATCAACTCGTATGCTTTGGGATTTAGCTCGACAAGGAAAAGCACCAAAATTTTTAGGTAAACTAGATAGCCGCGGTGTACCTGTTAACGCATTAATCGTAACATCAATTGTCGGTAGTATCGCTTTCATTGCTTCTTTATTCGGTGATGGTGTTGTATACATTTGGTTGTTAAACGCATCTGGAATGTCTGGATTTATCGCTTGGGTCGGCATTGCAATTAGTCATTACCGTTTCCGTAAAGCATATATCGCACAAGGAAAAGATTTAAAAGACTTACCATATAGAGCAAAATGGTTCCCATTTGGTCCAATCTTCGCCTTTGCACTTTGTGTCATCGTCATTTTAGGTCAAAACTACGGAGCATTTATGGGCGAATCAATCGATTGGAACGGTGTACTCGTTTCTTACATCGGTTTACCACTCTTCTTAGTACTATGGTTAGGATATAAACTTACGAAAAAAACAAAAGTGATTCCACTTGATAAATGTGAATTAAAATAAAGTGAAACGAGCAGACAAATTTGTTTGCTCGTTTTTTGTTACAAACCTCTTTCCTTTATTATTGCTCCTGTTTTTGCAATAATAAAGGAAATATAAATAAAGGTTGGGATACAATGAACATTCGTATTACTGATGAAGCAAAAGCAGCTATACATAGATTAGAACTTGAAGATAAAAAGATCGTTCGCATTAGAGGAACAATGACGAACTCTTGTAGTATTTTCGTTGATGTCGATTTAATTTGGGATACATATAACGCAGATGATGTTGTATATGAAGATGCAGAGCTTATCGTACAAATGGATTCATTCACGAAAGACTACACTGGTGATACGGTGAAACTTGATTATAAGACGACAGGTTTTAGTATTACGACTCCGAGTGAGACGTTAGTTTATGGATTGTCGATAAAAAAATAAAAATTGTTTTCATTTGACCACCGAGGTGAAAAAATGGGTAATTATGTTCCGTTAAAATTTTTATTTAATGAAGAATTAGCAGAAAAAATAGCTGATTCTATTTGTAAACACGATCCTAATTTTTCTAAAAGAATCTTTGTGGATTCTGTAACATATAAAGTTGAAAATTTAGAGTTAAAACAACGTATTGAAGTAATGGCAGATGAATTACACAATGCTTTACAAAAAGATTTTAATGAAGCAATACATATATTACTGAAAACATTAGGACCAGAAAATACAACAGAAGTAGGCACATTTACAAATGGATATATGTACATGCCTCTTGCAAAATACGTTGAAAAATATGGACTTTACGATTTTGAAACCTCGTTCAATGCAATGTATGAAATAACGAAAAGGAATACTGCTGAATATGCCATTCGGCCCTTTCTTGAAACATACCATGAAGATACACTAAACATATTACAACAGTGGATTCATGACGAAAACAGCCACATTAGGAGATTAGTTTCTGAAGGTACAAGACCAAGGCTTCCTTGGGCTAAAAAAACAGGAGCTCTAAAAGGTGATTTTAAGTACAATTTACAGCTTCTTGAACCATTAATGAATGACCCTTCTAAATATGTTCAAAAATCTGTAGCCAATCATATTAACGATATTACGAAAGAAGATAAAGAACTCGTTTTTCAGTGGTTACAGCAATTACGTGATAAACAGCATCCTGTTAACGCTTGGATTATAAAACATGGGTTAAGAACGGTGATAAAAAGTGATGCTTTGCCAAAAGATTTTTCTTTTTAAGTATTTTAAAGAAAACCGCTTATGCTTCAAAAATGAAGTATAAGCGGTTTTCCTCTTTCAAACATTACCCTTTCCTTAAAATATTTTGAAACATTTTCAGCTTATTTCGTTCAAAGCTTTCTATAAGTTCTTTTCCAAATATCGTTATACTCTCTTCCCAAGGCTGGCCTAAATAGCCCCACTTAAAGTCTTTTTGAATGAAGAAGTAGTAATCTCCATTTGGAAATACAGGTATCATCCACTCATCAAATTCATTTCTTTCAAACTCTAAATGGGGATTCACCCAATAACACTCATGTTACCAATCTAGTGCCATGATATATTCATTCGATGCTGTAATTTCTTGAAAGGCTTGTAACGCTTTACTTTCCAGATCATTTATCGACTCTCCAAAGTAATGAGAAATATCATATGTAACAAAAGGACTTGGCACCATAAATGATGGAAATGTAGAAACACCTGGCGAAAACTCAAGCTCACTATATACCCTTTCCAAAATTCGCTCGTCCTCTTTGTCTGTAAACTCAATCCAATTCTCCATTAAACATCTACCTTTCCTTTATATTTTAAAGGAATTCCACTCGAAAATCCCGAATATATAAATAACAATTCTCACAAGGAGTAACGTTATATGAATCTATTCGAACACGAAACGTAAAACCGTTTCTCTTTAATAAGAGGTCCTCCGCTTTTTTTCTCATCATATCATCTATTAAAAAATAGGAGGACAAAATTATGAAACGTGATCCATTATTTTTAACTTTATTAGAAAGCGCAAATACAAATTTTATTGGCTGGGATTTTTCTTTCATTTCAGAAACAGGTCGAATGAAGAGCGAGCCATTACCATGGTCGTACGGCAGTACTGCTTTTCAGCTTATGCAACGTGCAGAATCAATGCTCGATATGGGTACTGGCGGCGGAGAGTTTTTATCTATGTTACAACCGTTCCCGTCAACTATATTGGCTACTGAGGGCTACGCTCCAAACGTGCCAATTGCTCGAAAGAAGTTAGAGCCTTTTGGAGTTACTGTTGTAGCGGTGAACGATGATACTGTTTTACCATTTCAAAATCGTCAATTTGATTTAATTATAAATCAACATGAATCGTATGCTGCTTCTGAGGTAAACAGAGTCCTTTCTCCAAGTGGCGTTTTTCTTACACAACAAGTTGGTGGTCTTGATTGCGCGGAACTTAATGCGCAGTTTGGCTCACCACTAAATAGCGAATTTGCAAGTTGGTCTCTCGAAACCGCATGCAGGGAGTTAAAGGAAAATGGATTTACTATTTTAGAAGAAAAAGAAGAGTTCCCCTTTCAACGCTTTTATGATATTGGCGCTATCGTCTATTATTTAAAAGCGATTCCGTGGCAAATTCCTGATTTTACTGTTGAAAGGTATTATGAGGATTTATATCGCATACATGAGAGCATCTTACAAAAAGGATATTTTGATGTGAAGCAACATCGATTTATGATTAAGGCGATTCGTGACTAACGGAACAAAAAGGAGGTGGCAAAGCCACCTCCTTTTTGTTCCGTTTACGTATATTCTCTACTCTTTCACCATAAGAAAAGTTATATCATACATATTACAATTATGACCAATGAATTGTATTTCTGAAGCATATAATCACCTCGCATATATAATGAAAGCAAAAACGTGATTTTTCACTATCCTCTTCTATTGAGAAACGAGTTGTTTTTCATATCGTTTGTTCGCATCATCTTCTGTCAAACATGCAGTTGTGTAATTAATAATATTCCGGTTATCGTAAGTGAATATATGTTTTAACTTATTTTCTTCTGTTAATACTATCGGTAAGTATTTTGGTAAATTGCTAACTACTCCTCTATTATCACCATCTAATATCCAATCAATTTCTTTCCATTCTAACAATCCTTCAGCCGTACGTAATGGTGTATTCATTTGCATTCCATCTGGCAAATCAGCAACGAACACATACATTCCTTCACTAGCCTGGGGCTCATCTTTACCTTTAAAAACAACAGTCCCTTTATACGTTACACTTGAAAGTTCTATGCCCGTTTCCTCAAACGTTTCTCTAATTATTCCATCGTATGGCGTTTCATTCTCTTCTATTTTCCCTCCGACACCATTCCACATCCCCATATTCGGCTTTTTATTTCTATTTAATAGCAGTATTTTATCGCTTTTTCTAATAAAGCAAATTGTGTATTTGTACATACGATCATTTCCTTTCATTTTCCACATGAGTTATTTGGCTTATTTTCAATTAAAAACACTCGCCTTATAATTCCTTACTACATAATATATAGTACAACTTTCATGCGTAAACACTTTACGTCAAACGAGAGAATCCTTTTTAGAAAGGAGAATTTAAAATCGATAATATAAGCAATGAATTTTTAAACCAATATTACAACAGCCTCGTGTGGTTAAACGATACACACTGGTTCGGGGTTCCAATCTGTAAACTTCCCTCTGATCTCTTTTTGTATCAAGAAATTATTTATGAATTAAAGCCCGATTTAATTATTGAATGCGGGACTTTTCACGGTGGTAGTGCACTGTATTTAGCTTCTATGTTAGATTTAATTGGAAAAGGTCACGTACTTACTATCGATATAACTCCGCAGCCAAATCGGCCATCACATAATCGGATTACGTATTTAACAGCATCTTCTGTTTCTGTGCAGGCCATCCAAACAATAGTAAGTATGCGCAAACCTGATGATGTGATTTTAGTTATTTTAGATTCTGATCATAGTAAAGAGCATGTATCCAAAGAACTCTTACTATATAAATCTATCGTCACTACTGGCAGTTATATGATTGTAGAAGATACCTCCATTAACGGAAATCCGCTTCTTCCCTATTGGGGTCCTGGCCCGATGGAAGCTGTGGAAGAGTTTTTAACTAAAAACAATAACTTCATAATCGACGAGTCTAAACATAAATTTTTCATATCATTTAATCCAAAAGGTTTTTTAAAGAAAATAAAGTGAAACTTTAATAAGTGGGGTTTTGCACATCCCCACTTATTCTATCATTTTCATTTTTGAAAAAGGATAATATACAAATTCCACCTTGCCAATTATGTTATCTTCTTCAATATATCCTAAGCCATTGCGACTATCTCTACTCACTTCGCGGTTATCTCCCATTACAAATAACTTATTTGGCGGAATTTTTGTCTTTTGAAAGTTATAAAACACTTGTGTGTTGTTAAATAAATCTTTGTTCGTATATGGTTCTTCTTGCTTTTTATCGTTCACATATACCTTTCCATTCGTTATGTTAATTACATCACCAGGAAGTCCTATTACACGTTTCACATAATATTTCGATTCATCCTCTTCCTTTATAATGACAATTTCTCCGTGCTGTAAATTAGAAAGACGTACTACTGCTTTATTTACAAATACGTAGTCTTCTTCATATAAAGTCGGCTGCATCGATTCGCCTTCCACTTTACATAAAGTAAAAGAATGGTAGCCTATTACCATCACAAATATAAATAGTATGTACTTTCCCCAGCCTCTCTTAATCTCCTTTTTCATATCCATTCCCACCTTATAAAGCGCTTTTTAACTCAAAAAATATATCACTGCACAATATGTTTCCATGCAGTGATACTATTTTTACTGTGCCTTGTTCGGTTGTTCTACTGGAATTGAATTTGTATTTGATCTATTTGTTTTTAATTCAAAATACGCATCCAAAATCTCTTTACCAATCGCAGAATTAATTCCTGATTTATCATCATTCACCCATGGTACAACAACTGAAAAAGCTACTTCCGGATCAGCATCATATGGTGCATAACCGGCAAGAGTTAAATTATAACATTTTTTTCGGTTGTTGTTCTCATCTCTTCCAATATCACTTTCTCCACCATATACTGTCTCAGCTGTTCCTGTTTTTCCCGCTGGTTTATATGGTAGACCTTTAAACGTTCCGGTACCTGTTCCGTCAGCTTCTTGAAAAACTCTTCTAAATCCTTCTTTTACATGATTAATGTACGAAGTGTCCATATCCAATCTATTTAATAAAACTGGTTCAATCGACCGAACGACTTTTCCTACATCCTCTGGTCTATTCGGTTGCTCTCTAACTTCTTGTACAATTTGTGGTTTCATTCGGTAACCGCCATTTGCAATTGTGGAAATATATTGTGCAAGCTGAAGCGGCGTATATGTATCATACTGTCCAATCGCGTAATCAAGTAAAAATCCGGGTATGTTATCAGTTCTACCTATTTGACCGATTGATTCATTTGGCAGGTCAATACCAGTCGACACACCTAGGCCAAATTGTCTAAAATAGTAGCGCATTTTATTAAATGTTTCTTGTTTAATGTCTAATGGATTATTTGGGACATAATTAATGCCTGCCATTTTTAAAGCTGTATTAAACATATAAACGTTCGATGACACTTGTAAAGCTCTTAAATCATCAATATCCCCAAATTCTTTCCACGATTTCTTCGGCTTAGAACTTCCTTTAAAATACATTGGTGCATCAAAGAAATGTGTATACGGCTTAATCGCTTCTGTTTGATATCCAGCTAATAAAGTAGCCCCTTTTACAGTTGATCCTAACTCATAAGAACTTGTCATCGTTCCTAATGCATAATCTTCTATTTGCATACCGCCATCTTTATTTACAATTTTCTTTCCTGCCACTGATAAAATTTGACCGTTTTTCGGATTCATCATTACTACGAACGCACGATCCATCATCGGCTCTGCAGCATGAAAGGCTCGTAAATTCTTTTCAAGACTTCCCTCTACTCTTTTCTGCAAATCCATATCGACTGTTAACATTAAATTATTTCCACTTTTTCCTTCGGTCACTTTTTCTGTTCGAACAATCTTCCCTGCTTTATCCATAATATTTTTAGACTGTTCTTTCGTTCCATGTAGTGCATCTTCGTATTGTTTTTCGATGTAACTTTTACCAATACGGTCGTTTCGATTATAATCACGAACTAAATAATAATCTAATTGCTCTCTTGGCAACCCTTCATTTTCATTAGAAACGCTACCTAGTATAGAGCGCAGTATTTTATCATTTGGGTATTCACGTTCCCAATCTACTGTCGTATCTACCCCTGGTAAACTTGCCAACCTTTCACTAACGACAGCATATTCATTTTGACTTACATCTTTTTTAACGATTTGCGGTGTCATTTTATATCCTGCATTCATTTTGCTTTTAATTACTAATACTTCTATATCTTCCTTTGAAAGCTCATTTAATTCTTCTTGCGTAATTCTTTCCCGGCGCAGTTCTTCTACTTTTTTATCTAATTCTTTTCCTTCTATTTCTTGCTTTCTAAATTTACTCTCATCTTCTTTCGTTACTTTCGCTGCTGCCCGCTTTTCATTTAACTGCATCCAAAAATCTTTCTTATCTGTCTCCGTTAACTTATCCATGTCCTCTTGCGACATTTCAATTAGCTTGGCTAAATCTCTTGCTACTTGTAAAACTTCTTTCGAGTCTACTCCTCTCATTTTCGTATATGTAACGGTTCGCAATGGTTTATTATTTACAATAACGTGACCTTGCCGATCAAACATTTTCCCTCTAGGAACGGGAGTGCTTACCGTTACATCTTCCTTTTTGTTTACTTCATTTCTATACGTTTCTCCATCAATGATTTGTACTTTACCTAATTGAATTATAATAGCTGAAAATAAAAGAAAGACAATAAAAAATAGTACATTTAACCGAAATGGAATATGAGTCTTTTTCTTTTTCGATTGTTTTTTCTGCTCCTTTTTCTGTCTCATTTCGCTCCCTCGCTTCATTCTATTAACATTTCTACGCAAAATCATTATGTATCAAATTTATTTCTATGATATATATAGAATTTTATATTAATTACTAAAGAAATAAAAGATTTAATTTTCAGTTTTTTAATTTTATAACCTATTTATTACCATTCCCCTTCATACGTCATAACATGAATTTTATTCAAACAAAAAACTGAGGTGTTCTCTATACACCTCAGTTTTTCATAAAAATAATAACTTATTTAACCGACGATAACCCTTCAACAAACTCACCAATCTTATTTTGAAAAACAAAATCAAAGTTATATTCCTGTCCTGTTAACTCTTCATTTACTAAAATAGTTGTTGCTCCCACTTCCCTCTTTGCAATTTGCGGGAATGAAGCGACAGGCTGTACTTTTAGTGACGTTCCCATAACGATAAGCACATCTGTTTCATATAAACGTTTGATAGCATTTTGATATTGCGGCAATGTATCTCCGTATAAAACAACGTCTGGATTTAAAATGAAATTACACTTCTCACAACGCGGTACTTCATGATCAATCATATACTGTAAATCATATCCAGATTTACATTTTGGACAATGTGCTGTTTGAAGTGTTCCATGTAAATCAATGACATGCTTACTGCCACCTAATTGATGTAAACCGTCAATATTTTGCGTTAAAATCGTAATATCTTTCCCTTGTTCTTCTAGCGCAGCTAAAAAGCGATGGCCACGATTTGGTTTATATTGATGGATCGTATTAATTTGAAAAATTTCTTTATAATGCTTCCAAAATTCTTTCGGACTTCGGTTATAGTACCCTCTTGATAAGTACATCTCCACATTCGCATCAGCATACAATCCATTTGCTGAACGAAAATCTGGGATACCACTTTCCGTACTTGCACCTGCGCCTGTTAATACTGTAATTTTCTTCGCTTTTTCTAAAATTGAACGTACTTCTTCAAATTGTTGCACAAAAATCACCTCTATGTATTTTCCTATTCTTATTATACCAGTTGTTTACAGGAGGTGTTGTACGATTCGTTTTATTTAATGCGTCGTGCCCCCAACCTCTACAATATCTACCTCAACTATCGTCGTTACCTCAACTGCCAATTCTATCCCCTTACGAATAGTAGAAAGTGACATACTCGGTTGTCCTGGATAATTACTCGCTTGTTCTGGTAAGAACGGAATGTGAATGAATCCGCCTTTTATTTTCTTATCATGTTTCTCTAGTTCATGCATAAGTCCATAGAATAAGTGATTACAAACGAATGTACCTGCCGTTTGTGAAATAGATGACGGTATGCCTTCTTCGCGAAGTTTTTTTACAATTGCTTTCATCGGGAGTGTGGACCAATAGGCAGCCGGTCCTTCTTCTACAACCGGTACATCTACCGGCTGATTCCCTTCATTATCAGCAATTCTTGCATCATCAATATTAATTGCGACACGTTCTATCGTAATATCTGGTCTGCCCCCGGCTTGTCCAATGCATATAATAATTTCCGGCGCTAGTTCTTCTATATACTCTTTTAATACGCTTATTGATTTATGAAATACTGTTGGGACTTGTTTGCTTATTATCTTGTATTCTCCAATTGTTTTTTCATGCAAACCTTTTGCTACTTCCCAAGCTGGATTGATATTTTCTCCGCCAAACGGATCAAACCCTGTTAATAATACTGTTTTCATAGTTTTATCCTCCTAATTAGAAACGATATACAAGGCCGTACATAATAAACATATTTATGATAAAAATTGAAAGAGCAATTGGTACTTGTGCTTTAATAACCGCATTTTTATCCTTTAGCTCTAAAAGCATCGCAGGTACGATATTAAAGTTTGCTGCCATTGGTGTAAGCAGCGTTCCGCAATATCCAGCAAACATACCGAGTGCTGCCATAATTGCTGGGTTTCCGCCGTGCATTTGAACTATTAAAGGTAAGCCAATTCCGCCAGTAATAACAGCAAACGCTGCGAATGCATTTCCCATTACGACTGTAAATAGCATCATGCCTAAACAGTAAGCCATAACAGCAACGAACGGATACTCTGTCGGTAACACTTGTCCGACTAAATCTGAAACAACTTGTCCAACGCCAGACTTCGCGAATATACCGCCAAGTGCTGCTAACATTTGTGGTAAAATTACAGCCCAGCCGACAGCTTGTAATAGTCTGCTTCCTTCTTGTACAGGCGTTGTTATTTTTGATTTTGTAATACGCATCGCCGCAACGAATGCGAGTAATGCACCAAGCGCTAATGCAACTAATGTTACTTTATCTGGATCAACAAGAGAGACATTACCCCATTTAATTTTCCCTAACGTCAACGTACCGATAATTGTAAAAATAGGAATTAAAAGTGCAGGCATAAAAATTTTATTTTTTAATTTCTCAGCATGTTTTACACGTTCTTGTACTGGAACTTCTTTCTCCTCTGATTTTGTTACTTTATTTAGTGAAGCTAAAACGACCATAGCGAGCACTATACAGCCAACGTAAAACGAAGGGATTACATTTCCGAATAAAAATGTAACTGCAAACAATGCCCAAAATAAACTAGAACCGAATCTGTTTGGATGTTCACGATCGAATGCGATACGAACAGCGATAAAAGCAACGATTATCCCTAATACATAATAGATTGTATCCATTGTGATGATGTTCATATTAAATTGCCTCCTTCTCTTCTTTTCCTTCTGCCTTCATTGTTTTCTCTATATATTTATCAAACCTTCTAAATCTAATCCAGCTTACAATAAGTGCAGATATTGCAGTTGGAATGCCCCAAAGTGCCATATCCCATACTCCGACATGCATACCTACTGAATCGAAGAATCCTTTCATTAATAAAATAGCTCCAGTTGCGATGAAAATATCTTCTCCGAAAAACCAAGCTGTATTTTCAGCAGCCGCTGCGTTTGCTTTAATCTTTTCTCTTAATTTTTCAGGAAGTTTACCGTATTTACCTTGCGCGGCCCCTTCTGCCATCGGTGCAACGAGCGGTCTTACCGTTTGTGCATGCCCACCAATATTAAGCCCTAGTGCTGCTGATGATTCTCTTATCGTAAAATATGACATTAATACTCTTCCAGTTGTTGCTCCTTTTGATTTCGTTATAAGTGCTTCTGCTCTTTCTTTTAAACCGTAACGCTCTAAAATTCCGATTACCGGTAAAGTTAATATAATTGGCATAGACATATATCTATTTTCTATGAAAAATTTGCCGAACATGCTGATCACATCATAAAAACTTAATCCTGAAACCATACCAGTAACAATACCTGCAACCATAACTACTAAAAGTGTATTTAATCTAAATAAAAAGCCCACTGCAACAAGTAGTATCCCGATTAATTTAATCATTTCTAGCACTTCCTCTCATTTTTTATTTCGGTTCACAAATAGAAATCCCATTAAGTTCGAATGTTCTGTATATTCTCCCCGCAAATTGCACTGCTTTTTCCCCATCACCGTGTAAACAAATTGTTTGCACCTGAACTGCTACTTTCTCTCCATTGACCGCATTTACATGGCCTTCTTTCACCATTTGAAGCACTTGCTTTATCGCTTCGTCTTCATCTTTTATAAGCGCATTTTCTTCTGTACGGCTCGTTAACGTACCATCTTGCTTATATGTACGATCCGCAAAAGCCTCTTGTACGAGAGTTACATTGTATTTTTCTGCAGCCTGTATAAACGCCTCGCTATTTGCTAATCCGTAAAGTAATAGATTTGGGTTAATATGATAAATTGCCTTTACGATTGCATCTGCAATTTCCGGATTAGTTGCCGCCATATTATATAGAGCGCCATGCGGTTTCACATGATGCATCTCCCCACCAGCCACTTTTACAAACCCGTCTAGTGCCCCAATTTGATATAAAACATAATCATATACTTCACTTGCTGAAACATTCATGTTTCTTCTACCAAATCCAATTAAATCTGGAAAACCAGGATGTGCCCCTATCGCTACGTTATGCTGCATTGCCTTTTCAACCGTCTTCCTCATTACAGACGGATCACCCGCATGAAAACCGCAAGCAACGTTTATAGAGGAAACGAACGGAAGAATTTCATCATCATTCCCCATTTTATAAGCGCCAAAACTTTCTCCTAAATCACAGTTTAAATCAATTGTAGTCACAATGTATTCCTCCTAATTTCAGCTTCGTAAAGCGATGAATTTCTTTAAGAGATTTATATTTACTTCTTGTTCTATGTACAATTGTTCCGCTTCTTCAAGCATAATTTTCTCAAAAGAAACATAGTCCCCCGGCTTTAGCTGGGCAAGAAGAGGTAAATCTACTGAAATGATATTTCCCATTCTCGGATAGCCACCTGTCGTTTGCCTATCTGCCATTAATATAATCGGCTGTCCACCATTAGGAACTTGAATGGTTCCAAATGTAACAGGACTCGATAAAATCTCTTTTTCTTCAATCCTATTTAAAACTTCTCCCTCAACCCTATAGCCCATACGGTCAGCATAATTAGATACCTTATACTCTTTCGTAAAAAATGCCTTTCTACTTTCTTCTGTAAATTGATCATATTCAAAGTCAGTTATGACACGAAGCTTTGGATGTTTCTTATACTTTGGTAGTACGCTGTTGCTAATTGCCCATTTCGTTTTTATTCTCGCATCTTTTTGTAAGTCTTGAATGAAACGACTCGCCATTTCTGGTTGTGCACCAATTTGGAAGTAGTTACCCTTTTTCAACATTCTTCCTTCTATACCGCCAATCGCAGCACGTATGTACGTACTTTTACTTCCCATTGTACGCTCAATATGGATGCCACCCGCAAAAGTTACATACGCTCTGCAACCACTTTTCACTTTTCCAAAACAAAGCATACTACCTTCTTCTGCTAAAATGGGCCGCCATAACGGGATACGTTCTCCATTCAATAACGGTTCCATATCTGCTCCGCCAATCGCAAGTAAAGTCGTTTTCTTTATTAACAACTTAGGTCCCATAATCGTCATTTCGAGTCCCGCTTCATTCTCTTCATTACCAACTAACATATTGATCATCCGAAGTGCACTTTGATCCATCGCCCCGCCAACTGGCACACCGTATTGTTGATAATGAGATCGTCCTAAATCTTGGACTGTTGTAAACATTCCTGCATGCAAAACTTCTACATCCATTCTTTAGCCCCCTCAAATGATACGTACTCTTCCTTCGTTATTGGGATAAATCGTAAATACATACCACTTTGAATATATGTTGGTATTTCTTCTTCTGGATTAAATAATGAAATAGGAGTTCGGCCGATAATATTCCATCCTCCTGGTGTTTCAAGCGGATATATACCTGTTTGATTTCCGCCAATACCTACTGAACCAGGAGAGATTTGTAACCGTGGTGTTTCTTTTCTAGGTGTTTCTAATTCTTTTGAAAGTCCTCCTAAATACGGGAACCCTGGTGTAAAACCTAGCATATATACAAAATATGTAGTTTCACTATGTATTCGAATCACATCTTCTACTTGTAAACCTTTATAATGCGCAACCTCTTCTAAATCAGGTCCATATTCTCCCCCGTAGCACACTGGTATAGAAATATGTTTCACATCCTGTTTCACTTCTTCTTTATAAGAATCACACAGCTCCTTTATATACTGGCGAACGTAATCATATGGCCTTTCACTTCTCTCATTTCTCTTCCATACTTCGTATACATTGTAGTAAACAGCTAATGAAGTAAACGACGGAACGCACTCAATCATTCCTGCAAACGGATGTTGCTGCAGTGCTTGAAATAACCGCTGTACTTTCTCATATATATCCATCTTAATTTCTTCACCAAATGTAACAATAATTGCTTGATCCCCTAACGCAGAAAATTTCATCCTACTCCCTCTTTCTATGCCAAAAAGCCGAGTTCTTTCGAAATGCGATGCGCTGTTTCTTTCACCTTCGCGATAAAATATGAAATGTTACTTTCGCTGTACTCAATTGCTAATCCCGAAATACTCATACCTGCTACAACCGTTCCATCACTTGCGAAAATGGGCGCTGCTATTGCGGCTGTATGATTTTCTAACTCAGAATAACTAATTGTGTAGCCTTCCTTTTTTGCCATTTGCAACACTTCTAGCAATTGTTCCTTATCCACAATTGTTCCATCTGCAAACTGTTTTAAATCCACTTCCTCTATGTATCTCCGTTTCTCTTCCTCAGAAAAATACGATAGTAAAATTCTCGGACATGCACCAGCATAAAGCGGTGCTCTTCTTCCAACCGCCGTATACACGCGTACTGGCTGAACACCTTCCATCTTTTCAACATAAATTGCGTCATTACCATCTTGAATTATTAAATTAACTGCCTGTCCTAAACTATCTCTAAGTTCTTTCATATAAGGAATTGCTATATTCCTTACTGATAATCGTTGTGAAACAAGTTGACCGAACCGTAAAAATACGACCCCTAAACGATATTTCCCCTTTTCGTTTTTTTGTAAAAACTCCATCTCTTCTAACGAGCCAATTAAACGATAAACAGATGTTTTCGGCATATTTGTAAGCTGAACCATCTCAGTTAAACTTAGCTCTTCATGCTCATAAAACAACTCTAAAATATCCATTGTCTTAACTGCCGTTTTATTTATACTCATTCTATCTCCCTTTCGTTCCGAATTACGGAACTTAAATTCCGTTTTTCGAAACAAACATATAATTTAAAATTATAAAATATTCTTTCAATTCTATCAATATTTTTTTCACGTACATAATCCGATATATTTTGTCCGCTATTAAAAAACAAAAATAATATGTGATTTATATAAAATGAAAGGCTCTTGGATGATTGAAAAAACTTTAACACGTGAAGAATGAACTATTAGTGAATGTAATTTATATTGGAGTGATTCGCTTCCTGACAGTGAATATAAAATTAACCCTAGAAATCACGACGGTTCAATTTCTAAAGTTCACATTGCTACAAAACTATTAGAATAAAAACTGCAATAAAAAAGTAAATATAAAGAGCATGTATTGATCAATACATGCTCTTCTCATAGTTATTCAAATTATTCTTTTTTAACATGATTGAATGTTCCTTCGTACAACTACCGAGTCTATTAGTTGTATATTACTTATTTTTCAAAATCGTTCTTTTAGCTTTTTTAATAATTCTACTAGTTGATTTTATGTCAGCATCCTTTTCCCATTCTTTACACAGGTTCATTACCCAATCCGGTTTAGTTTTACTTGCATCATTTAACCAGTTTCCAACCGAATCTTGTACATATTTTGATGGATCTGATTTAAGTAAATTAAGAATAGGAAGTGCTTTTTCAGGTTCTTGTTTTAATATTTCAATATGTTTACTCCATACACCTCGAGGACGAATAGATTCTACAGAGAACCTGCGAATATTCTCATCTTCACTTTTTGCCCATTCTACTAACAATTCCACACTTTCTTCTATATTTTGTGAAAGTTCTTCTCTAATAGACATCCAAGCAATTTCTCGAACACCAAAATGATGATCCGCCGCAAAAGGTCGAATGTATGTTAATGTATCTTTTAATGTGTCATTTGATTTTTTATTCATAAACGCTGCCCAACATCGTACACTATCTGAAATATGATTAGATAATTTTAACAGTACGTCTTCCTTGTTTCCATCATTCTCTTTGAGTATAATTTCATCCAATAAAGTCCCTGTTATTCGTATGACTTTCATTCCTGTTTCAACGTTCTGTTTTTCTAATTCAGCTACTATACATTCCAAACTATTCTTGAGTCCTATTGAAGGTAAGACATTTTTAAGTAGTTCAATATGATTTATAGCTAGCCATTCTGTTAGATTAACACTTTCTACTTTCCCTTGCTGTAGTAATTGTAAGACCTCTTTAGGAATTTCGTTTACTTTCCTGGCTCCTTTCCTGTTTAAGATAATTTCTGATTCTTTCTTTATCATTTAAATTCCCTCCTTGCAATACTATCTTCAAATAAACAGAGGCCATTTTGAAAAGTAATAATCAAAATGACCTCTGTCTTTCTTAATTGAACATTCAGTTTTACAAAAAATGTAATTTAAATCCACCGGAAGAATATTTCTCCCATACTTTTTCTTTATAACGCTCTTACTTGTTCCAACGGCCAGAAAACAGCTTGTCCTTTTCCGACAATTTCATCTTCTGAAATAAAGCCAAACATGCGACCATCCTTAGAAACTTCACGATTATCCCCTAAAACAAATACTTGGCCTTCTGGCACTTTCGTTTTCCCTGTGATTTGTTCTAACGTAAAGTCTGGAGTTAATACACGGCCTACTGCTTTTTCTTTAAACTTTTTTAAATATGGTTCTTCCATCGCTTTTCCGTTTACATATAAAACATCATTTTTATACTCAACTGTATCGCCTGGCAAACCAATTACTCGTTTTACTAAATCGTATCCTTCTTTTCCGTGGAAGACGATAATATCAAAGCGATCTAATCCACTTATACTATAACCAATCTTATTCACGAGAACTCGTTCGTTATTTTTTAAAGTGGGCATCATTGATTCACCTTGTACTAAAGAAGGTGTAAATAAAACACCGCGAATAATAGCAATTAATACAAGGGTAAACCCTATCGTTTTAGCCCAAGAGAATAATTCTTTCTTCGTATTTTCCTTCATCGTTTCTCCTCTTTCTTAAGCACTTATTTTATTATTTCAACTAATTCTTGTACTAAATTAGGATCTATTTCAGAAAAACATGATTTTCCTTCTCTTACCGCTGTACCGACATGAGCTTGCGAAATTCCAGTTTCATCTAGCAATCGCTTTATATTTTCTTTCGTCACCCCAGCTCCAGCTACAAGCTGAATTTGACCATCGCTTACCTTTTGCATTTCTGTAAGCACCGGAATATTCTCTACTATATTTCCTTGTCCACCTGAAGTTAAAACGTGAGTCACTTTATGAAACTTCTTTAAAGTGTTCATTGCTTCTACTGGATTTTCTATATCATCTATCGCACGGTGGTACGTTACATTTATTCCATCTACAACAGATAGTAAGTTCGCTAATTTCCCTTCATCCACTTCATTTCGTTCATTTAATACACCTAATACAACACCAGCTACTCCTAATTTCTGAGCAACTACAATATCTTCTTTCATCATTTCAATTTCTTCTTCCGTATATGTAAAAGACTTCGCATGCGGACGAATCATAACATGAATTGGTATACTTACCGCTTCTACCGCTTTTTTTATAAAAGCATAACTCGGTGTTAAACCACCTTCTGTATAAGATGAAATTAATTCAATCCGCTTCCCGCCAGCACTTTCAATTCGTTTTACATCTTCTAAACATGTTGCAATAACCTCTAGCATGAGATGACCTCTTTTCGTGCTTTTTTCTTATTATAACATTAGTAAAAATAAGAAGCCTAGCTTTCTCCTTTAAAACTTAAAAAAGAAGAATGAAAAGAAAGATTTTTTTATTGCCAACAATTATTTGTGACATCCTATTATTCATGTACACTCCTACCATAATGAAAAAACCCGTCATTTTAACGGACTTTTCTAATTTCAAGCTTTTCTTTCCTCAGTTTTCATATCTATGCCTAATTGATCTTCCAATAACTTTACACCTTTCTTTGTAAGATGGACAGCTCGGTTCTTATCCGTTTTCGTAATCCATCCCTGTTCAAAAAGTAGTTTTGCAATTGCAGACCCTAACCAACCCGAAATATGGTAGCGCCGTTCACTCCAATCAAGGCAAGGTTTTGCAAATACCCTCCTTTTTGTATCTGCCTCATCAACATTTATTCCAAAATTCAGAAACCATTTCTTACCTTGTTCCGTTACAATGTATTCTCCATCCTCTAAAATTATAAATTGCCTATCTAGTAATTTTTCAGTTATCTCTACACCGAGTTTGCCTGCAAGATGATCATAACAAGTTCGAGCATAACGAATTTGTTTTAGTTGGCTTGATTGTTTTAAAGAGCGAACTTGAACTGTTGGTGCAATTGTCCCTAACTTTTCAAGCACTTCTGCAACTTCTTGATTAGCAAGTCGATAGTAACGATGTCTACCATGTTGTTCAACTGTAAGTAAATTCCCTTCTACTAATTTAGAAAGATGCGAACTAATTGTTGGATGTGACACTTTTGCCATATAAGCCAATTCACTAGCAGGTAGTGCCTGATTATTCATTAGACAATCTAAGATGATTGCTCTTGTAGGTTCAGCAATTAGTTTAGCTATATATGAGATATTCGGATATACATTCATATTTCGATGATACCCTAACTATTAAATTGATACAATTATTTTAAGTTTAATAGTAAAGGAGAATGTATTATGAATGCAATTGATCTTAGTATATTAAATTTAAAAGAAACGAGAAGGCGCTCAGAAAAATTATGGAATTCTCTTCCCGATAATTTTCTTAATTGGAAGCCTGATCCTGAGGCTATGTCCTTTGGTGAAATGATTCGTCACGTATGGAGCTCAACTTTTTACTATCATATGATTATAAAAAACAACGGTTCAATAAACGACATACGTATCCCGTATAATGACGAGCCAATTACTTGTGTAAAAAAAGAAATTGAATTGGCACAATCATACTTTACTGACTTCATAGAATATGTTCAATCAATAAGCATAGCCGAGCTAGATTCAAGGCTTATTGATAGAAGCGATGTTGGCTATCAACGATATTTAGGTGATATGCTATTACGAATTGCCTATCATGATGCGGTCCATACAGGTCAATTTTTACAATATTTACGAATGGTAAACTTAGAAAGACCATTAATTTGGGATTAAATACGAAAAATGTTTATACAGCCTCCAAACTGGCATTACAATAAGAATTTTTCAACAAGACACAATCAAAAAAACATGATAATCATTTATATTAAAAACCTACATCCCAACCAAGTACTTCATACACATAAAAAGCACGGGTTTGATTACTAATCAAACCCGTGCTTTCAAAACAACTATATTGTACATAGACAATAAAATTCAAGCTAAAAAACCTACGACCGAAACGCCGCATCCGCCAACATAGATAGTGTTGCATCATCCATCGGCGGATTGTGTAGTCCTGCTCTAACGTTTAAATAATAACGGTGAAGCGGATTTTTTTCTGATAAACTTTTTGCTCCTACGATGCGCATCGATTTATCCACTATGGATATCGCCGCATTTGTTACAGCATATTTCACGGCTGCTAATTCTTCTTGCAGTGATAGTTTATCTTCTGCCTCATCGTACTTTTTCGCAATTTGATATAAAAAGACACGAGCTTGCATAAGCTCAAGTTCTAATTCTCCAACTAATCTTCTAACATTCGGCAATAAACTAATAGAATGATTTAAACTATTTGGTTTGTATGATCCCGCAAATTGAACTGCATAATTTCTTGCTGATTGTGCAATTCCTAAATAACATGCTGGTATATGTAGCAACCAGCCAATACCCTTTTGTTTTACTTTTCCGCCCTTCACATCCGTAAAAAAGCGGCTTTCTATCTCTACATTTTGTAAGACAAGATCGTGGCTAGCAGTCCCTCTCATTGCAACACTATCCCACGTTTCTTCAATAGATACACCGAGTGTATTTCTTGGAATGACAAACTCACCAACTTCTTCTTGGCCTTCAATACTCGCTGAAATAATAAAATAATTAAGTACTGGCGCCATCGTTGTAAAAGTTTTCCTTCCATTTATAACCCACTTCTCGCCTTGTTGAACCGCTATTGTTTCTGGTTTGCCGCCACGCGTCGGACTCCCTGTTTTCGGTTCTGTTGCTGCCCTGTTAAAGAGCGCACCATTACATACTTCTTCGCAAAACCATTTGAACATCTCATCATTCCAAGAGCGATTTTCCGCTAGCTCTTTCACAATGCCAAGATGCCAGCCAATCGATAATGCAGTAGCTCCGCAGCCTTCCGCGATTTTCTCTTGAAATAAAACGAAGTCATATAAAGAAATCGCACTACCACCAAATTCCTTCGGTAACGTTAATTTCGTATATCCGATATCTTTCAAATCATTTATATTTTCATACGGAAATGATCCTAATTCACTTAGCTGATGCTCCCTTTCCATGAACTTCGGAATCAATTTATTTATTTTCTCAATAATTAAAGACTGTTCTTCTGTTTCAACAAATGAGAGTGCCATACTATAATCTCCTTTATCCCGCATTAACGGGCAGTAAAACTCCCACCTAAAAATTCAGGTGAAGCAAAGGAAGTTAGGTGGGAGATCAACTGCCCGTAAACGCCCGATTGGTTCAACTAATAATCAGTGAGAAACCCACCCACTGATTAAAGTTTCACTTTATGCTCGATTCATAAACCGTTCATTTTGTCATTATGATTATATGAAGCTACCTCTCTATTGTTTCACTATTCCGATAAAAATACAATGTTTTTGACTAATAAGAAAAGTTCCTATTTAACGATAGGTTCTTTTCTTATTAGTCTCCCTTTAATGCCTTTAACGGCAACGAGGTTACATATCCAATATACGAGAATAATTCTTTAAAGAAGAATGGTATTTCTGTATCTAACGTTTTATATGCTGATGTCGGCGTTGGTGAAGCATACGCTTCAATATTAATATGTTTTGCGATTCTCATTGCGCGTTTCATATGAAGTGGATCACTTACAATCGTGTATGTTTGTATGCCGTTCTCTATTCCAACTTGCTTCGCATTTTTTAAATTTTCTTCAGTGAAAAGGGATTTAGTTTCAATTAAAATATCTTCCTCTTTTACACCTTGTTTCATTGCATATACTCTTGCAGTACGTGCTTCCTCAAGTTCTGCCTCGAACTTTGTACCACCTGTAAAAATAATCTTTTTAATATTTCCGTTCCTATATAAAGAAATCGCATGATTAATTCTTTCTTTAAATACAGGAGATGGTTTTCCGTTCCATGAAGCTGCTCCTAGTACGATACCAGCATCCGTTTTCACGTCATCATTTGCTTTAAAACGATAACTCCAAATATCGTAAGCTGCATAACTTACATATAAAATAGCAGAACAAATCATTAGTAAAAATACTTGAAAGATTCGTCTTTTCTTACTCTTCTTATTTTCTTTCATTTGTAATTGCCTCCGTACATCATCCATACTTCTATAAAAAACATTTATATCAAATCGTTTTGTTTGAGTTTATTTAAAAGAAGGAACTTTACTTGTTATTTATGTATAAAAGGGTTTTCATTTAAAATTGAGGATTATCAATTCATTTTCATTTGCGGTTTTCATTACATTTTTTAAATTCATAAGTTTATTACCATACAACTACATTGTAACGAATTTTTTCTCAGAAGGGAACGATGAAACAAAAGGAATTAAAATAAAGTAGCATTTTGTAAGAAAAAAGGTATATTTTTCATGCCTCACGAACAATATACCTTTCAAAACACGAATTATAACTTTTCTTTATACAACTCTAATTTTTCTAACAATTGTTCTTTTACGCCTGGCCATTCACTCGAGATAATACTGTACACCACCGCATCTCTCACATAACCATTCGGTAATTTTCTTTCATTTCTAAGCACACCCTCTTTTACTGCGCCTAACCTTTCAATTGCTCGTTGTGCTTTTTCATTTCTTGCATCCGTCTTAATTTGCACTCTCAGCATATGCAATTTTTCAAAAGCATACTGAAGAAGCATATACTTACACTCTGTATTTATACTCGTACGTTGCACACTCGGATGATACCATGTTTGCCCTAACTCAACTGTCTTATCTTCTACTGAAATATTATATAAACGTGTACTTCCTACAATCTTATTCGACTGTTGATCTACGACTATGAAAGGTATTTGAGTACCTCTTCCGTAACCCTTTATCGCTTTTTGAACGTATTGTTGCATATCTTGCACACTATCCATTTTAGAGATTAAATACGCCCAAATATCCCGATTTCCTTCTACAATCGAAAACAAAGTTTCGACATCAGTATTATCCATTAACCGCAACTTTGCTCTTTCGTGAATAATTTCCATTTTTAAGCCCCCTTTGTTGTTACTATATCATATAAAATAAAAACATTTTATAATAATAAAAGAATATAATTGAAAGAATCATTTTTCGAATATACTCTGCATATCTAGGGTGGGATAGATCATCGATAAACATTAATATCGCAATTATAAAAAAGAAAATTCTGGTAAATCCCAATAAATTCTATATAATAATAAACGGGAGGGGATAAAAATGCTAGATCAAATTACTTGGGGAACGCCAGGCAGCTTATTATGCTTAGGATTCTTTTTTGCAGGACTAGGAATCTTCTTGAGAAGCATTACGTCATATACGAAAAATAAATAAAAATACCCCGCTTTTAATCAAAAGAAGCCTTCCTTTTACAGAAGGCTTCTTTTGTTATAGATTTATCTTTTTAAAACTTTAAAGCAACAAATAAGCAATCGGTGTAATAATCAGTAACGTTAATATCGTTCTTTGTACATAGAGAATAATAAGTTCCGATACTTTTAACGGAATATCTGTCGATAATATACAAGGAATGGAAGCGGAGAAAAACAGTATAGATGATACGGAAACAACTGCAATGACAAACTTTGTCACAAGTGGTGCACTTACTACTAATAATGACGGTAAAAACATTTCTGCAATACCAACTGATGCAGCTTTAGCAGCTAAGTCTGCTTCCGGTAATTGTAATAGCCATGTAAACGGATAGAAAATATAACTGATCCAATCAAATATTGGCGTGAACTTCGCTAAGACGATACCAATTAATCCTACTGACATAATAGTTGGTAAAATTCCCATCGTCATAATAAATCCGTCTTTTAAATTCACTGCAATATTGTTCATTATGCTCGGTGCAGACTTTGATACTTCTAACGCATCCTCCCAAGCACGTTCTAGCATTTTTTCTTTATAAACAGGCTCTGGAAATCCTTCTTCTGTTACATATGTATCTGGTTTTCTACTAATGGGCGGGATTCTTACGGTGATAGCAGTCACGATGAATGTTACAACAAGCGTAGTCCAAAAATAAACATTCCATAAATGCATAATATCTAATGTTTTTGCGATGATGATCATAAATGTAGCGGATACTGTAGAAAATCCTGTAGCGATAATTGCTGCTTCTTTTGTCGTATACTTTCCTTCTTTATACACACGATTCGTAATAAGAAGGGCAAGCGAATAACTTCCAACGAAGGAAGCAACTGCATCAATCGCCGATCTCCCTGGCGTATTCCATAATGGCCTCATAATCGGACGACAAAATGTACCGATAAATTCAAGCAATCCATATCCAACTAATAACGCTAAAAATGCCGAACCAATTGGAACGAGCAAACTTACTGATATGACTAGCTTCTCATACAAAAACGGCCCAACATCTGGCGCAAAGAACCAAGCTGGTCCTACTTTTAAACAATATAATATGCCAAAAACAACGCCAACTACTTTTAAAATAGAAAAACAAATGTCTACGATAGATGCATTCCATTTCTTCGTATAAAATGGATAAATCGCACCAATCGCCATAACAAACAATGCATAATAAGGTACTACGCCTGGAACGGAAGCCCTGATCCACGATACGATATGATCAATCATAATAGACGATGCACCGTTTATCGTAACAGGAACGAAAAACATAAACACTCCAACAAGACTAGCAAGTATAAACCGAAGAATAATCCCCTTCTCTCGCCCTGTCTTAATTACATTACTCTTTAATTCAATTTCACTCAAAATTCGACACCTCCTATTATCTAAATATTCTGTATAATGATGTTGTATTCCTTCTTTCCATTTCTACTATTTAATCATATGAAAAAGCCTATTTTAAAATAGGCTTTTCTATTACCTCTCATAATCATCCACAAGCACTTGAATGATACGATAAGATTCTTCTGCTACTTTTTCATTACTACCCCTATTCGCATCATATGTAATTAACGCCTTCCAAAGTGCCCATCCTCTCGCTCTATTCCACGTTTCTTCATCCATGCGTAATACTTCTTTAAATACATTTCTACTATTTTCATCAAAAAACGTCCAAGCCATCGCTGCATCACAAGCAGGATCTCCTACGCCTAAAATACCAAAATCAATTACAGCACAAAGTTTTCCATCTTTAACGAGTAAATTACCCGGCGCTACATCTCCATGCACCCAAACTGGTTCACGATCCCATGTTGAACTAAGTGCTAAATTCCAAAGATGCTTTAATAATGCCTCGTCAAAAACATCCTTATTATTTTCAATAGCAGCTCTCGCCTCTTCATCATATACCGATATAAGTCCGCCCCTGTAAAAATTATGTGCTCCAGCTAAAGGGCCGTTACTCGCATCAATAGATTGTAATTCTACTAAAAACGATCCTAAGTCCGCCGCAAATTCACTTAAGTCACGAACATTTTCTTTCGTAACTGTATCCCCTTCTATCCACTTATTAATAGACCAAGGCCATGGATACGCTTCAGACGAATTCCCTTTCGCAATCGGTGTAGAAATCGGTAAAGAAAGCCCCTTACTTAATATAGGGAGCCAACTATTTTCTTTCTCTACTTGCGGTGCATATGCCACATCACTTGGCAATCTTACACTCATCTCATCCCCTAAGTGAAACGTCCTATTATCATGCCCACTAAACTTTACAGGTTTCACTTCTAAATGGGCCCATTCAGGAAACTGTTCCTGTATTAACTTTTCAACTAAACTTACGTTAATTGGATGCATTCACATTCTCCTTTTCTTTTGAAACTTACTAAGCCCATCCGTACTCCCAACATATTCAAACTCATTTTTCTTATAAAAATCATTCAACGTACGATTATGCCCCACGCAATCTAACTTCAAATACTCTTTGTCATGTTGTACATTCTCTTCTATCCACTGTAAAATCCATTCTCCAATTCCGTTCCCCTTATACTTCCGTTTCACCGCAAATCTATGAATATATAATGAATTAGAAACTTCCTCTTTACCAAAAATATGTTCATCCCATTCATTTTGTTTAGGAGAAACTGTAACCGTACCAACTATTTCAGCTTCTTTCAGAACAACATATGTATATTTCTCTCTTATACATTCTAGTATTTCAGCCGTAGCTTCCTCTCCTAAAAGATACTGCCACTGATCCACTTCTTTATATTGTAGCCATTGTGCTACTTCTTTTAATAAAATGATAATACTATCACTTTCATTTTCAGTAGCAATTCGAATTGCATATTCTTTACTTATATTTCTCTCCATATTGCCGTTCCCCTTTCAAATTGCTACCATACTGACAAACGCGTTCTACCATCGTTTTCGTCTGTAACGTATTCAACATAAAAACCTTGATTCCGTGCGTTTTCATACATCAATTCAATCGCTTTTTGATCTTTCGCATAAATTTGTATGTATTGAGCATCCACCGCTAATACAACTACCTCACACTTGCTTTCCTTAAACTCTTCGTATGTTTCAATATCTATCGCTATTTCTCCTTTAGGATATGCTTTTAAATCTGCAAAAATAAGATAATATACGTTGTCTTTAACTAATTTTTTCAACGCTAACCCTTCCACTACACTTGGTTCTTCTGGAAATAATGCCTCATCCAATTCACCACGTGCTATTAAATAGGACTCTTCATTCCTCACTCGCCAATCAAATACAGCAATATCAATAGGCTTTAACACTTTCCAAAGTACATTGCTGTATTCATTTGGAATATCTACAAAAATCCCTCTTTTCATATGTCTGCTCCTAACTTATTCATTTTCGTTTCATACATTATATATCAAATTTAATTACTATATTTTGTCGATACATATGTACATCATAAAAAACCGCTCCACTACTAGCGAAACGGTTTCCTTCTACTTACATTTACATATCTTATTCAATCGTTGCACTGCGTTTTAAAATAACTTCTAATATATTCACCACATCAGTCATTCTTAATGCTCACTTCGACTTCACGAAGTAATATAAAAACCATACCGCATGATTTTGTTCATCCGCAGCTATTCTCCGTAACAACTCTTTCAAATGTGCATCCGATGTCTCATCTGAAATTTCCAAATAAAAATCTACTGTCTTTTGTTCATCTTGTATAGCGAACTCTAATCCTTGTAAATACGTATTTGGGCAGTCTTCAGTAATTTGTGGTTTTGGCTGCCTACCAGTTAAGTTCGTATAAATTTGTACAAAGTTGTGGAAATGCTTTATTTCATCATTACGAATTTCAAGAATTTGTTTTTGTTCTACTTGATTTGGAGCCATATTCGCTAATTTTGCATAGCAGCTTATAGCGCTATACTCTCCATTTATAGCTTTTTCAATATCACTAATCAACTTATCATTCTGCCTATACCAATCATAATAATTCGAATTATACATCGTATCCCCCCATACTTTTAACATTTTATGCATTTAGAAATAGTAGGAGCCTGTATATATAACGGGACGGCTTTAGATCGAAAGTAAAGTTTAAGAAAAGGGTCTATTTTGCAAAGGAATTGCTTATGCATAAAATAATACTGTTGCTATAAACTCTCGCGGGAGTTGGAAAATAAATTCGCGAATCAACGGGAGGTTCAACATGATGCGGTGCGAATCTATTATGAATTCAGTGACATAACTAGGAGGTTCCACTATGCCATCTTTATTTAAAACTATGGAGTTTAAGCTAAAAACCGAACGACTTGACCTGAGTATATGGGAGGAATCCGATTCCGTTTGGCTGAGCAAATTAATTGGCGAACGTGGTGTGGACATTCCAGCCGTTGATTCCGTTCGTAGCCGGCTTATTGAGATGCGCAAAAAGGCAGACGAAAATGGCATTTCCCTTCTCACTATTCGGAGGAGAGACGAAGGCGATTTCATCGGATACTGCGGCTTAATTATCGGTCGTTCCACACTTGAAGAGCCGGAGATTGCATACGAGTTGTTCCGCAGCGCCCATGGTAAAGGTTATGCAACTGAGGCGGCATCCGTTGTACTGGACGCTGCGATTGCTACTGGGCGCCACAAACTTTGGTCGACTGTAGGCGCTTGGAATATCGCTTCCCTCCGGGTACTAGAAAAGATAGGATTTAAGCGTCATCACAGTACGTGGGATGATGAACGTGGTGAGATTGTTTGGAACGTACGCGATCTTTAGAGATTCCGACTTAATTCTAAGGCGACAACAGCAGATACTCATTCTTCAGCTTTTAGATTTCATCACAAAAAAGCCGTTTCACTAATTTGAAGTGACCCCCGAAAGTTAGACAGGTCGTTTCATTAGGCAGCCTCTAGGGTATGAGCCCGGTATTGTACTGGGCTCATACCCTTTAATTT
>NZ_JXIS01000053.1:0-72982 GCF_000836715.1 Bacillus sp. L_1B0_5
ATTAGTTGAACCAATCGGGCTTTTATGGGCAGCCTGATCCCCACCTAACTTATTAGCTTCCGCTGAATTTTAAGGTGGGGGGCTTACTGCCCGTTAGTTCATCACTACCCACGAATTACGCGAATTGCTTCACCGCGGTCTTTTTGATTGTATACTGCTGACCCAGCTACAAGTACATTTGCTCCTGCTTCCACACAAAGTCTTGCTGTTTCAGCATTCACACCACCATCAACTTCAATTTCTACTTCTAGATTACGCTCTTTCACCATGTCTGCAACTTGTTTAATTTTCGGTAATACAGAATGGATAAACTTCTGTCCACCAAATCCAGGGTTTACTGTCATAAGTAATACCATATCTATATCTTCTAATACATGCTCAATCACTGAAACTGGCGTATGCGGATTTAATACAACGCCCGCTTTAATACCATGAGATTTAATTAACTGAATTGTACGATGTAGATGCGGACACGCCTCTACATGAACAGTAATAATATCCGCTCCCGCTTGTGCGAAAGTTGGGATATAGTTATCAGGATTTTCAATCATTAAATGTACATCTAATGGTAATGATGTAATCGGACGAATAGCTTCTACAATTAACGGTCCAATCGTAATATTTGGTACGAAATGTCCATCCATTACGTCAACGTGAATGTAATCCGCTCCGCCCTTTTCTACATCTTTAATCTCTTCCCCTAATTTTGAAAAATCTGCTGATAAAATCGATGGTGCAATTTTAATCATAACTAATACCTCGGCTTTCTCTCTCTAATTTCTTCCACGAATTGTTTATAGTTCTTATAGCGATATTCTGTAATCTTCCCTTCTTCAACCGCAGCTTTCACAGCACATTTCGGTTCAGAAAGATGTGTACACCCTCTAAATTTACAGTATTGACTCGCTTCTTTCAACTCTGGAAAACAATATGTAAGATCTTCTACTTCTATATCTATGAAATCTAACGAACTAAAGCCAGGTGTATCTGCAACTAGTCCACTCCCAATTGCAATTAATTCTACGTGCCTTGTCGTATGCTTCCCGCGTCCTAAATGGGAGGAAATATCATTTGTTTTCAGTTCTAATTCTGGACGTAGCACATTAAGCATTGAAGATTTCCCAACACCTGATTGACCCGCAACGACAGAAACACAATTTTCTAAGTATGGTTTTAATATATCAATACTTTCTGACGTATTGATAGAAGTAAATAACACATCATAACCCATCTCACGATAATCGTTCGCATAAGCTTCAACAGTTGCTTTCATCTTTTCATCCACTAAATCCATCTTGCTAATACAAATAATCGGCTTAATGTTATGATATTCAATCAGCACTAAAAATCTATCTAACAGTCCAGGATTAAAATCTGGTTCTACTGCAGAGAACACGAGGATCGCTTGATCAACATTAGCAATAGGAGGTCTAACAAGTTCATTTTTCCGATCAAACACCTCAAGCACATAACCTTCAGTTGGATTATCCGCCTGAAAAACAACTTGGTCTCCTACAAGTGGTGTAATTTTATTTTTTCTAAATACACCTCGCCCACGACATTGCGTAACCCCTTCTTCATGCTGCACGTAATAAAACCCACTTAAAGCTTTTATAATTTTTCCTTCTGGCATAGAATTCTCCTTTTTTGTATAAGGTGATGCTGAATTTAAAAATGAATGGATTTTAATTTTCCAAATAACGATTTCAAAATCTACCATATATACTTTCGCTAATATACATTAATTTTTTTCATTAAATGTAAAAAACATCTACAGCTGCATCACTTTACTAGCTTTTTGAATCATATATTATTGCCTGCTATACCGTCCACTTTGTAGACAGCATAACAGGCAATAATAATAATAATAAGTAGACTTTCACTATTATTGAGTTGGATATGGTACTTCTTTGTCAATAATGGTTACTCCATCTCGTACAATTTTATAGTGTCCCTTTGAACCTTCTTGAATTACAAATTCTAAAGAAATAGTCGCTGATTCAGTAATCGTTCTCGTTTCAACCGGTCTATCCATTTTTTGCTGCATATCTTCTTTATAAATTTCTATTGTTTGCGGCTTTTTCTCACCTGTTACAGCAGGCTCATATGGGACAGAAATATTGTCCACTTTTACCGTTTTAGTCACTTTAGGCTTTGGACCATCAGAGATAATAATAGTTACTTTATCTCCCTCTTTTAACGGCGTACCTGGCTTTGGAAATTGCGAAATTACAAGTCCTTTTTCAACTGTATCTGAATACTCTCGTTTTATATCCGAAGTTAGTTTTCTCTCATTCAAATAACCAGTTACACTATTTTCGGTCCACCCCGAAAAATCACCTGGTCTAATTTGATAAGGGCCTTTACTTACCCAGATTTTCAGTTCTTGCTCCGCTTCTATAACCATTTGATCAGGTGTCGGGATTTGCTCTACAATTTCACCTTTCGGCTTATCATTTTCAATATAATTTACTGTAACTTGTTTATATTTTTCTTCTAACTCAGTTTTTACACTCTCAAAGTTTTGTCCTGTGAAATTCTTCATCTTACTTTTCTTTTTTCCACCTGATTGATAGATAGTAATTTTAGCGTTTTCTTTTACGACTCTTCCTGCTACAGGATCTGTTTTTATTACATTCCCAACCTCAACATCATCTGTATATACAATATTAGGCTCCGTCACCTCAAAGCCCTTTTCTACTAATGTATTCACAGCTGTCGTGTATTTCATACCAGCCACATCAGGAACTTTCACATCTTTCGGAATAAATAATCCTGGAATAACCGTAAGCGCTAATGTTATTCCTATTGCTAAAAATAAAAATGTTGAAATTAAAACTTTAAGCCACTTGTTACTCCGTTTTTTCTTCTTATCTAACTCAGCTGCTTCTGCTCTTATTGGTTCCTCCACCTTACTCCCTTTTAAAACAATCGTTTCATCACTTACATTTGCAAATAATTGTTCTTGTTGAATAATTGGAATCGCTTTCGTCGCTTCCATATCTTCCGGTATGTAAAATGGTTGCTCATTTATCCTCTCTGGATATAGCGCAGTTTCAATATCTCGCTTCATCGCATTGGCAGATTGATATCGATGGAACGGATCTTTTGCAGTTGCCTTTAATATAATATTTTCAACACTTTGCGGAATATTTTCATTCCATCTTTTTGGTGATGGGATTTCACTTTGTAAATGTTTTAAAGCTATAGCAACAGCAGACTCGCCAGAAAACGGTTGTCTTCCTGTTAACAATTCAAACATAACTATTCCAAGAGAATAAATATCCGATTGTTTATTTGCTATCCCGCCGCGTGCCTGTTCTGGTGATAAATAATGGACTGAACCGAGTACTGAATTTGTATGTGTAATTGTTGTTGCACTTGTAGCTGTCGCAATTCCAAAATCTGTTACTTTTATTATTCCATCAGCTCGAATTAAAATATTGTGCGGCTTTATATCACGATGCACAATTTCAAAATGATGGGCGTGTGCCATGGCGGAGGTTAACTGCTCCATAATATCAAGAGCTTCTCCTATAGGTAACATACCTCGCTCAATTATGTATTGCTTCAATGTTTGCCCAGGTACATATTCCATGACAAGATAATATATACCATCTTCTTCTCCGACATCATACATATTCACAATATTTGGATGCGACAACGTTGTAACAGACTGCGCTTCTCGATGGAAACGTTTAATAAACTCTTCGTTATTTGAATAGTCGAGTCTTAATATTTTTACCGCTACATCTCGGCCAAGTATATCATCATGAGCTAAATATACATTGGCCATTCCGCCACCACCAATCATTTTCAGCAGCTTATAACGGTCATTTAAGCGTTTTCCAATCAGCACGTTGCACTTCACCTACTTTCGTTTGTCGAACCCGCATAATCAATAAGAACAAGTGTGATATTATCTTCTCCACCGCGATCATTCGCCAATTGAATGAGACGCTGCCCTTTACCTTCAAGCTGTTCATTTAACTGTAAAATTTGTTGCATATCATCAATAGAAACTTTGTTTGATAACCCATCAGAGCAAAGAAGCAACTGATCATCTTCCTCAAGCACCAACGTTTTAACATCCAATCCAACTTTTTCTTCTGTTCCTAATGCTCTTAATAAAACATTCTTTTTCGGATGATACTCTGCATCTTCCTTTGAAATTTCACCATGTCTCACAAGCTCATTTACAAGCGAATGATCTTCCGTTACAAGCGTCATTTCTCCTTCTGATACCATATAGCAACGACTATCTCCTATATGCCCTATTGTCACAAAACTTGGTGTACAAACAGCTATTATAAGCGTTGTTCCCATACCATTACATTCTACATTTTGCTGAGCGTATTCATATATACGCTCATTAATAATCCCAACACTAGTATGTAACCATTGTTCTACTTTTTTCGGTTCATTCATATTATGCGTTTGCTTCCAATAATCATGGAATAATTGAATAGCCATCGAGCTAGCTACATCACCAGCTCGATGACCTCCCATTCCATCTGCTACTACCGCTAAAACATTTCCATCTAAATTGTGAAAAACTCCTGCACTATCTTCATTATGTTGACGAACTTTTCCTTTATCCGATAGAAATACGGCTTTCATCTCGTCACCTCGTCTCTTCTTTGCGCTCCTTCGCACGCAACTGACCGCAGGCTGCGTCAATATCATGACCTTGTTCACGGCGAATCGTTACATTCACTCCACGATCTTTTAACGTTTTCTCGAACAAGAAAATTTGCTCACGTGGTGTACGTACATAATCACGTTCAGGTACGTAGTTTACCGGGATTAAGTTTACATGACATTTTACACCTTTTAAGAGCGCAGCAAGCTCTTCAGCGTGCTCAACTTGGTCATTTTCTCCTCCAAATAATCCATATTCAAAAGTAATACGGCGCCCTGTTCTATTTACATAGTATTTAATAGCTTCCATTAAATCCGGTAATTTATAAGCACGGTTAATCGGCATTAATTTTGAACGTAATTCTGAGTTTGGAGCATGCAATGAAATCGCAAAATTAATTTGTAGTTCTTCTTCAGCAAACTTATAAATTTTCGGGATAATTCCACTCGTCGAAACAGTCATATGTCTAGCACCAATATGAAGTCCTTTTTCATGGTTAGTGATGCGTAAGAATCCCATTAAATTATCGTAGTTATCAAATGGTTCTCCAATTCCCATAACAACAAGAGAACTTACACGTTCTTCTGTTTCATCAAGCGCACGCTGAACTTCTACTACTTGCGCTACGATTTCTCCAGCTTCTAGGTTTCGTTTTAGTCCACCAAGTGTCGAAGCACAGAACGTACATCCAATACGACAACCAACTTGCGTTGTTACACAAATGGAATTTCCATATTCATGTCGCATTAATACCGTTTCAATAGAATATCCGTCATATAGTTGGAATAAGAATTTAATCGTTCCATCCGAAGACGTTTGTTTTACTAACGTGTTTAAAGTAGTAATATCAAAGGAATTCGACAATTTATCACGCAATCCTTTAGAAAGGTTTGACATATCCTCATAATTTTTTACACGTTTTTTATATAGCCAGTCAAAAATTTGTCCAGCGCGGAACTTCGGTTCTCCTTGTTCCTTTAACCAATCTTGCATTTCATGAAGTTGTAAAGAGTAAATTGATGGTTTCTTCGTTTCTACATTTTTCTTTTGTTTTCTTACAGTTGTTTCCATGATGCTACACCTTCTTCCTTAAACAAGCAATATAAAAGCCATCCGTTGCAAAATAATGCGGTAAAATTTGTACTTGACCTTCATTAATATACGGACTTAATTTTTCTGGCATACGTTCTTTTATCGTAGTATCCCATTCAAATTCAGGATGTTCTTTTAAAAATTTATCTATTACTTGTTCATTTTCTATTTTCTCAATTGTGCACGTACTATAAACAAGACGACCGCCTTGTTTTAATAATGGTGCTATTTTTTCTAGTATCGCAAGTTGAATCGTCGATAATCTTTCACTATCGCCTTTATCTTTTCCTAACTTAATATCAGGCTTGCGTCTAATTACACCAAACCCAGAACACGGTGCATCTACCAATATTTTATCAAACGTTTCATTTGCAAAGTGCTCTTGCACTTTTCTAGCATCTAGCGCTTTTGTTTCGACATTTTCTAAACCAAGTCGCTCTGCTTGCTGTTTAATTAAACGTACTTTGTGTGCATGTAAATCAAGGGACATTACTTTACCAGTTCCCTTTAAACGCTCTGCTATATGCGTAGTTTTACCACCAGGAGCCGCACAACTATCAAGAACTGTCTCTCCCTCATTTGGTTCTAAAGCGCGTGCTACAAGCATAGAACTTTCATCTTGAATAGAAAGAAATCCTTTTTTAAACGCTTCTGTATGCGCTACATTTCCTCTTTCAATCTGAATTGCATCATCTGACAAGTCACCACGTTTTGCTTCTATACCTTCACTTGCCAACAACTCAATCGCTTCTTCTACCGTTATCTTATCAACATTCACACGTGCTGTTGGTACAGGTGGTAACATGTTTACTTCGCACATTTTCTCTGCAGTTTCTAAGCCAAATGCAGAAGTCCACTCTTGTACAAGCCAAACTGGATGACTCGTCGCAATTGCAAGACGTTCTACTGGATCCTTGATTTCATCTACAGAAGGTACACCTTCTCTCTGAATCGAACGTAATACACCGTTCACCATACCAGCAATTCCTTTATGCCCGCGACGCTTTGCAATCTCAACCGCTTCATGAATAGCCGCTCTTTCTGGCACTCGGTCTAAATAAATCATTTGATATAAAGATAAACGAAGCAATACTCTTACCCACGCCTCAACCTTCTTTTTTAAAAAAGGCTGTAAATAATAATCTAATGTGTCACGACGTTGAATCGTTCCATATACAATTTCAGTTAATAAACCAATATCTTTTCGATCAATTGCACTTTTTTCAATTAGATTATTTAAAAGTAAGTTGCTATATGCACCACTTTTTTCCACTTGAATTAAACCATCAAGAGC
This sequence comes from Bacillus sp. L_1B0_5, assembly GCF_000836715.1. Lineage (NCBI taxonomy): Bacteria > Bacillati > Bacillota > Bacilli > Caryophanales > Bacillaceae > Bacillus > Bacillus sp. L_1B0_5. The sequence goes on from NZ_JXIS01000053.1 coordinate 7,029, forward strand.
TAATTCACGAACATTTTGTCTCATGCATTTTCTCCTAACTTCGTTCCAATTTCAGGTTTTGTTCCACGTAAAAATTGTGAACAACTCATACGCTTTTTACCAGAAGGTTGCAATTCAGTAATTTTAACACCTGTTTCATTACTAGTTGCTACAACAAAACCATCTTCTTCGATTGCAACAATCGTACCTGCTTCAGCCGGTTCAGTTACAGGCACTTTTTCTCCCCACCATACTTTAACAACTTGTCCTGCTAAAGTTGTATAAGCAACTGGCCATGGATTCAATCCGCGAATGTGATTGTATACTTCTTCACCTGTTTTTGTCCAATCAATTTTCTCTTGCTCACGTTTTATATTGTACGCAAACGTTACTTCTTCTTCATTTTGCTTAATCGGTTCTAGCTTACCTTGAATTAATAAAGGTACTGTTTTAGATAGAAGGTGTGCTCCTGCTTCACTTAATTTATCAAATAATAAGCCTGTCGTTTCACGCTCTTCAATTTCCACTTCCACTTGCGTTAAGATATCACCAGCATCCAATTTTTCTACCATATACATAATTGTAATACCAGTTTTTTCTTTACCTTCCATAATTGCATAATGAATTGGTGCACCACCACGAAGTTCAGGAAGTAAAGAAGCGTGGACATTAATACATCCATACTTTGGTGCTTCTAAAATTTCATTTGGTACAATCTGACCAAATGCAGCTGTTACAATTAAATCTGGCTCTAATGCCAATACTTTTTCATATTCATCTTTTTCACGAATTTTTAACGGTTGTAACACAGGGATACCATGTTTTTCCGCTTCAACTTTAACAGGTGTAGGTGTTAATACTTTTTTTCTACCTACTGGACGATCAGGTTGCGTCACAACACCTACTACCTCATAGCCATCTTCAATAAGACGACGAAGCACCGGCACTGAAAAGTCCGGTGTTCCCATAAACACTACTTTTATCATTTAAAAACCGCTCCTTTTAACACCTATTCTAGTTCGTTTTCTTCATAATATCTTGTCACTTTCGATGTAAATAAAACACCGTGTAAATGATCGATTTCATGTTGAATTGCACGCGCTAAAAATCCTTCCGCTTCCAATAAAAATACTTTCCCACGGCGATTTTGCGCTCTTACTTTAATATAATCGGCACGTTCTACTTCACCATAAAGTCCCGGGAAGCTTAAACAGCCTTCGGGACCTACTTGTTCACCACGTTTTTCTAATATTGATGGATTGATTAACTCGATTTTCCCAGTATCATCATCGACATCAACAACCGCTACTTGCAAGCTTACACCTACTTGAGGCGCAGCTAAACCGACTCCGTCCGCAATTAACATTGTTTCATGCATATCTTTCAACAATTTCACTAACTTTTTATCAAAGTTAATTACTCTTTCGCATGGTGTTTCTAACACTTCATTTGGATGCTTTATTATTTCTAAAACTGCCATATTTCCCTCCGCTACATTAACATTGTTGGATTAAAATCAATTGAGATTTGTAGCTCTTTTTGCATTTCTGCTTGATAATGTTCATTTACCATTTTGAGCACGTTCTTTAAGTTTGGTTCCCATTTGTATTTTATCATGCATTGATAACGATATCTATCTTTTATCCTTGGAATTGCTGAAGCAACTGGTCCTAACACCATTGTTTGCTGTGAGCAATGCGTTCGTAAATACGAGGCAATTTTTTCCGTCACTTGCACCGCTTTTAATAATTCTGGATGAGATACGGTTACGAGTACAACATAGTAATATGGGGGATATTGTCTTGTTCGTCTCATTTGCATTTCTTGGTCAAAAAACACATCATATTGTTGGTTCTTCGCTAACTCTATACTGTAATGTTCTGGCGTATACGTTTGAATCACAACTTCCCCTGGCAATTCATGTCTACCCGCTCGTCCACTTACTTGCGTCAATAACTGATATGTCTTTTCACTTGCCCGAAAATCAGGTAAGTGAAGCATCGTATCCGCAGTTAAAACCCCAACAAGCGTTACTTTCGGAAAATCTAATCCTTTAGCAATCATTTGTGTTCCAAGTAATATATCTGCTTTTTCTTCCCCAAACGCCTTTAATAATTTTTCATGCATTCCTTTTCTACTTGTCGTATCTACATCCATTCGAATGACTCGCGCCTCTGGAAATAGTTTTGTAATTTCTTCTTCTACCTTTTGTGTACCTGTACCAAAGAAACGAATGTATGTACTTTGACAAGCTGGACACTCAGTTGGCATATTTTCTTCGTGACTACAATAATGACATTTTAAACGATGATTCATTTTATGATATGTCAATGAAATATCACAATGCGGACATTGTACAACATACCCACAATCACGGCACATAACAAATGTAGAATGACCTCTTCTATTTAAAAAGAGTACCATCTGTTCTTTCTTTTCTAATCGATCTGCTATTTTTTCATGCAGCGCCTTAGAAAACATTGATCGATTCCCGTCACGAAGTTCTTCTCGCATGTCAACAATCTCTACTGTTGGTAAAGCTTGTTCATTCATACGTTTTTCCATTGTTAGTAGTTCATAAACACCTTTTTTCGCCCTTGCAAACGATTCAAGTGTTGGTGTCGCACTACCAAGAACGATAGGACATTTATGATATTGCCCTCTCCAGACAGCTACATCTCTTGCATGATACCTCGGATTATCTTCTTGTTTGTAACTTGATTCATGCTCTTCATCAATAATGATAATCCCTAAATTCTCAAAAGGCGCAAAAACGGCTGAACGCGCACCAACTACAACTTTCACTTCTTTTCTTAAAATCTTACGCCACTCGTCATACTTTTCTCCAACAGACAACGCACTATGAAGAACTGCAACTTGCGAACCAAACCTACCTTTAAAACGATCCACCATTTGGGGCGTTAGTGCAATTTCAGGAACAAGAACGATAGCTTCTTTTCCTTTCTCGAGCACTGCTGCTATAGATTGTAAATATACTTCTGTCTTTCCACTTCCTGTAACACCATATAGTAAAAATGGATTATAAGTTTCATTTGTAATTGATGATAAAATCGGTGTAATAACTTGTTTTTGTTCCTCCGTAAGTGGAAATGGTTTCGTTTGTTCAAAATCATCATCGTCATACGGATTTCGGTATACTTCCACATACTTTTCTGAAATGAAGCCCTTTTTAACAAGTGCTTTTATTGGAGCATCTGTTATTTGTAACTCTTCTGTAATTATTTTCAACGGTACACTTTTATAATTTTCCACAAAATAATAAAGTACATCTTGTTGTTTTTTACTTTTCAGTTCAAATGCTGCTAATTCCAATTTATCTTCTGGCAACTCCGGCTGAACAACTCTTTGCTTCTTCTTTTGTACTTTATCTTTCACTTGATAAACGACTTCAACCGTACCATTTTTAATTTCTTGTTGAATAGTCCGGTATAAATGTGGCTGCTGCTCGATTACTTCAAAATCAATTGCTTCTTTATCCTGAAATAAATATAGTATTTCAGGTACTATTTCTTCCTGCTTACAAATTTGTAGACGTTTTTTATACGTTGCTTTTATCGCAGTTGGAAGCATCACTTGAAAAGCTGAAATCATGTAGCATAACGTTTCACTTGTAAGCCAATATCCAAGCTTTAATAATTCATCATTTAAAACCGGTGTTACATCTAATATTTCATGGATTGTCTTTAACTTCTTACTTTCTACATCCACCGAATCTTTAATCCCAATAATAAAACCTTGCAATTTCCTTGGCCCAAACGGAACTACTACACGCATTCCTGTCTGTACAATATCTTCCCATTTTTCAGGGATAATGTAATCAAATGGTCGATCTGTCTGACGGGCAGGTACATCAACAATTACACTTGCAAATTTCATAAACGATCATCTTCTAACATCATTTCAATTTGCTTTAATATTTCACTAGCTACCTCTTTTTTCAATAAAAGTGGTAACTCAATAACTTTTCCATCTTTTCTATACATTGTTACAATATTCGTATCCGTGCCAAATCCAGCTCCTTGCGCTTTTACATCATTCGCGACAATCATATCTGCATTTTTCTCACGTAGTTTTTTCGTTGCATATTCCTCTACATTTGTCGTTTCAGCAGCAAAACCGATAAGTAACTGTTTATCCTTTTTCTGACCTAACGTTTTTAAAATATCCACCGTTCTTTCGAGTTCAATGACAGCATCACCATTTTGCTTTTTCATTTTATTATCATGAACATATTTCGGACGATAATCTGCAACTGCTGCTGTTTTAATGACAACGTCTACGTTTTGATAATGTTGAAGAACTGCTTCTAACATATCTTGTGCAGATTCCACTTGCACTGTCGTTACATGTAACGGTGGATTTAATGCTGTCGGTCCTGAAACGAGTATAACATCAGCGCCTAAATTCGCCGCCACTTCTGCAATCGCATACCCCATTTTTCCAGAAGAAAAATTCGTCATAAAACGAACTGGATCAACTTTTTCACGTGTTGGGCCAGCAGTTATTAATATTCTTTTTCCCTGCAATGGTTTGTGTTCTGAGAAAGCTTCCTCTAACCGTGCAATAATTGCTTCAGGTTCTTCTAGTCGTCCCTTCGCTACATATCCACATGCTAAAAAGCCTTCCCCAGGCTCAATAAATGTATATCCTAGCGTTTTCAATGTCATCATATTTTTTTGAACAATTTTATTTTCATACATATGCACATTCATAGCAGGCGCAATCCATACCGGGGCTGTAGTAGCTAACAGAGTAGTTGTAATCATATCATCTGCAATACCACCAGCTAACTTTCCAATACAATTGGCAGTAGCAGGTGCGACAAGTACAACATCCGCCCAATCTGCTAAATCAATATGAGCAATAACAGCCGAGTCTTTCTCATCAAACGTATCCGTATATACATCATGGCGAGAAAGCGCTTGGAATGTAAGAGGCGTAACAAACTTCATTGCCGACTCACTCATCATTACTTTTACAATCGCGCCAGATTGTGTCAATTTACTCGTTAACGCAGCTGCTTTAAAAACTGCAATGCCTCCTGTTACACATAGAAGTATCTTTTTCCCTTTTAGCATATGACTCGTCCTCTTTCTTTTTCAAACTTATAATACTGAAATAGAATTCCCAGCTCGTCAGTACCAATATTTCATTCCTTTCGTAAAAAAATAACAACCTACTTGTAAATAGGTTGTTACCGTTACATAGAAAATTATAAAGTCTATGTTTTATTTTGTCGAAGGCAAAGGCTTATTCAGCTACTTTATCTTCACTTGGTACGTAGCTTAATGCTTCTGCATCGATTTCTTCTAATGCTTTACCTACACATTTATGAGAAACAGGTTGCTCTACAACACAGTTATTAGCAAGTTGCATTTCACGTGCGCGTTTTGCAGCCACTGTTACTAATGTGTACTTAGAATCGATTTTTTGTAGTAATGAGTCAATTGATGGATTTAACATAATTATAGACCCTCCGTCATTTCTTTATAATATTTTGCTACCCTTTCGCGGCGGCAATGTTCGCCAACCACAATTGCTTTAATTCTATCACAAGCTAATTCAACTTGATCGTTTTCTACTACATAGTCGTAAGCGTCCATCATCTCGATTTCTTCTTTCGCTACAGTTAAACGATTTTCAATAACATCTTCAGTCTCTGTACCACGTCCGACAATACGGCTCTTTAGTTCAGATAAACTTGGAGGTGCTAAGAAAATAAATACACCTTCTGGGAAAGCTTTCTTAACTTGAATTGCTCCTTGCACTTCAATTTCTAAGAATACATCTTTTCCTTCTTGTAATGTTTTTTCAACATAGTCAATCGGTGTTCCGTAATAATTACCTACGAACTCAGCCCACTCAAGTAATCTTTCATTACGAATCATTTCCTCGAATTCTTCTCTTTCTTTAAAGAAATAATCCACACCATCTACTTCACCTTCACGCGGCTTACGTGTCGTTACTGAAATAGAGTACTGAAAACGTGTATCCTCATGGCTAAACAGCTCTTTACGAACCGTTCCTTTTCCAACCCCAGAAGGCCCTGAAAGAACGATGAGCAATCCTCTTCTACTTCTCATAAATATGTAAAACCTACCCTTCCTCACTTAAATCTTCTTTATTATTCAAACGATGTGCAATCGTCTCTGGTTGAATTGGACTTAATACAACATGCCCATCATCCATAACAATAACCGCCCTTGTTTTTCTCCCATACGTAGCATCAAGCAAAGCATTATGTTCGCGTGCTTCCTGTACTGTTCGTTTAATAGGAGCTGACTCCGGACTTACAATAGCAATAATTCGATGAGCAGATACAATATTTCCGTATCCAATATTTAAAAACCGCATGGCCATAGTTTGCGCCTCCTAGTAAGTCTATCCGATTTCTCCACCACGTATAACTTTATATATTTTTTTGAAAGCTACTCAATATTTTGTACTTGTTCACGAATTTTTTCAAGGTTATTTTTCATTTCTACAACATATTTTGAAATTGTTAAGTCATTTGCCTTAGAACCAATCGTATTAATTTCTCTATGCATCTCTTGCACGATGAAATCCATTTTCCTTCCAACAGGCTCTTCAATCTGCAATGTTTCACGAAATTGCTCTAAATGACTTTGCAAACGAACTAACTCTTCATGAATATCACAACGCTCTGCAAAGATTGCGACTTCTGTTAGCAATCTTTGTTCATCTAACTCTTGATTATGTAATTCTTTTAAGCGATTTTCTAATCGTTCACGATATTTTTGTGTAACAATTGGTGCATGTGGAATAATTGCATTTACACAATTGCTAATCTCTTGTAAACGATACGCTATATCTTTATGTAATCGTTCTCCTTCGCCATCTCTCATCGTTTTCAACATATGAGCAGCTTGACGAACAGCCTCATATAAACTGTTCTCAAAATGTTCATTTACATTTTCTATTTCTTCAATTGCTGTTACTTCTGGCATTGCCATTAATTGCTCGAGTGTAATAGAATCTTGTAATTGAAACTTTCCTTTTATATCTTCCATCATCGATTGGTACTGCTCAAGAAGTGACCAATTCACACTTAATTTTCTTTCAACAAGTCCTTCACCTGCTATACTAATAGACACTTCAATGCGTCCACGTCGAACTTGCTGTGCAATTATTTTACGAATTTTGTCCTCAAATACCATCATTTGCTTAGGAAGTCGAATACTCATCTCTAAAAAACGGTGGTTCACCGATTTCATTTCTACTGTAATTTGAAAAGTATCACTTTCTACTTTCGATCTTCCAAACCCTGTCATACTAGAAATCATTTTTATCACATCCAAGCCATAAAATAACTCAATGAAAAAGGTAATAGAGACAAGGCTCTACTACCTTCTGTAAATTATATCACATTTTCATAACATTGACTATTTCAAGTTTAATCCCTTCTTATATAACATTGGCTTTTTCTTTTTCGCCTTTTTCCCTGTTAATAAAGAACCTACTAGTAAAAAAGTCGGAATTGATGACAAACCTCCAATTAATAACCAATCTCTTACTTGTATCGGCATTGTGCTAAAAATCGGTTGTAACGGTGGATAATATATCACCACTAGCATGAGTAGTAATGAAATGATAACCGCTCCTACTAAATACACGTTCCCAAATGGATTACGATGAAAGACAGAATGCTCACTACGACAATCAAATACATGAATAAGCTGAGCAAGTACCAACGTCGCGAACGCTAAAGTTTGTGCATATTTCAGTTCATTTGGATGTTGGTTATACGCAATAATAAACGCTACTAACGTCACTGCCCCAATTAAAAAACCTCGACTTATTATTTTCCACGCAAGCCCTCTAGCGAACACCCCTTCTTTCGGGTGGCGCGGCGTTCTCTTCATCACATCTCCTTCAGCCTTATCCAAACCTAATGCCATCGCTGGTAAACCATCAGTAACTAAGTTCACCCATAAAATTTGAATAGGAACCATCGGCAGTGGTAATGCAAGTAACATCGCAAATAACATAACTAAAATTTCTCCAACATTTGATGCTAATAAATATCGGATGAACTTACGTATGTTCTCGTATATATTTCTTCCTTCTTTAATCGCTGACTTAATTGTAGCAAAATTATCGTCTAGTAAAACAAGTGAAGAGGCTTCTTTTGCAACATCTGTCCCTGTAATCCCCATCGCTATCCCAATATCCGCTGTTTTTATAGCTGGAGCATCGTTCACTCCATCACCTGTCATCGCTACTATATGCCCTTGATTTTGCAGTGCCTTAACAATTTTTAATTTATGTTCAGGTGATACACGAGCGAATACATACGTATCTTCTACAACATTTTCTAATTCCTCCACATCCATATTCGCGAGTTCTACTCCTTCAACAACGCGTCCATCTGGTGGCAAAACTCCTAATTGTTCAGCAATCGCCATTGCTGTCACTTTATGATCACCTGTAATCATTACTGTTCGAATACCAGCTTCTTTACACTCTTTTACCGCCTGCGCCACTTCTGGTCTTGGTGGGTCAATCATACCTTGTATCCCAACCAACATAAAACCTTTTTCAACGTCTCTTTCATGTTCAATAGAATCCGTTATTTTTAAAGGTTTAAACGCTACTGCAATTGTTCGAAGCGCTTGACTACCTAAGCTATGAATAGCCGCCTGTACTTCTTTTCTATATAGCTCACTTAACGGCTGTTGCTTATCCCCCCATAAAATCGTTTGACTCATTTGTAAAAGAACATCCGGTGCTCCCTTCGTAACAATAAACTTTTTCCCCTCTCGATCTCGTACAATAACACTCATCATTTTTCGAGTTGAATCAAATGGAAATTCACGAATAACTTCAAATTTCCCTTTCAATGCCTCACGTGTTATCCCAGCTTTCATTGCTGCAGCTACAAGCGCTCCCTCTGTTGGATCTCCATCTAATACATACGCCTTTTTCTTTTGAATAATATTCGCATTGTTACATAGTGAACCAAATGTAAGTAGCTGATAAAGTGCTTTTGTCTTAGCTGGATTCACTTCTTTTTCACCTTTCATAAAAGAGCCATTAGGTTCATATCCTTGCCCTGTCACTTTCCACAATTCTCCGCCTGACCACATATGTGTTACCATCATTTTGTTTTGCGTCATTGTTCCCGTTTTATCAGAACATATAACGGAAGCACAACCTAACGTTTCTACGGCTGGTAACTTTCGTACAATTGCTCTCTTCTTTATCATACGCTGTACACCAAGTGATAAAGCTACTGTAACAATTGCTGGCAATCCTTCTGGAATAGCCGCAACAGCTAGCGATACGCCAGCTAAAAACATATGATATACTTCATTCCCTTGATACACACCAGCCAATACAACGAGTGCTGTCAAAATAAGAGCCACAATAATTAATATTTTTCCGAGCTGTTCTAACCTTCTTTGCAGTGGTGTTTCCATTTGCTCTGCATTTTGCAACATATTTGCAATTTGCCCCATCGCTGTATTCATACCAGTTGCTACAACGACTCCTGTACCAGATCCTCGCGTAATCATTGTCCCCATAAAAGCCATATTTTTTTGATCACCAATTGCAACATCTTGCCCTTGCAATGCTTCGACCTTTTTTTGTACAGGTACGGACTCCCCTGTCAAAGCAGACTCTTCAATATATAAACTTGATGCTTCAACAAGACGCACATCAGCCCCAATACGATCACCACTGGAAAACTTAATAATATCACCTAAAACAAGTGCTTTAGATGGTGCTTTTACCCACTTTCCATTCCGCATTACAGTAACTTGCGGAGCGGCTAGTTCCTTTAAAGCTTCCAATGATTTTTCAGCTTTTCTTTCTTGAAAAAAGCCGAGAATACCATTGATAATAACAATGGCAACAATAGCAATAGAATCAATGTATTCACCTAAAAACGCAGAAACAATTGTTGCTCCAAACAAAACGAGTACCATGAAATCTTTAAACTGTGCTAAAAATACCATTAGTGCAGAAGGCCTTTTTGCTTCTTCTAATTCATTAGTACCAAATTTCTTTACTCGCCCTTCTGCTTCTTTCTCTGTAAGTCCAACCTTTACATTCGTATTCGTTCTTTCTTCCACTTCATGTGCCCGCATTCCATACCAGTTCATCCTGCCATCGACCTCCTGATTCCAGACATACTCTATTGAAAGCTTATTCAGCCTCGTCCAAAAAAATGCTATAATTAACTTTTAGTTAGAAAGGAGTGTTCATTTATGGCATTCGATGGATTATTTACAAGAGCAATTACACATGAAATTGCAAATTCTCTTTACACAGGAAGAATTTCCAAAATATATCAACCTTCAAAGTATGAGATTTTATTACATATTCGAGCAAACGGAAAGAACCAAAAACTAATTCTTTCGTCTCACCCTACATATGCGCGTCTGCACTTAACGAATCAAAACTACGATTCACCAGCAATACCGCCAATGTTTTGTATGCTTCTTCGTAAACATTTAGAAGGTGGGTTTATTGAAAAAATTGAACAAATTGACTTAGAACGTATTATTCAAATTACAGTTCGCAGTCGGAATGAAATTGGAGACGAATCATTAAAAACATTAGTAATCGAAATAATGGGCCGACATAGTAACATTATCTTAGTAGATACGAAAACAAACGTTATTTTAGATAGCTTAAAACACATATCTTTAGCGGTAAACCGCCATCGTACTGTATACGCTGGAGCTGAATATATTGCACCACCAGCACAACATAAAATTAACCCACTTCAGATTGAAACAAATGATGAATTTATTAGACCACTAGACTTTCTATCTGGAAACATGGATAAACAGCTTGTCGGCACCTTTACGGGAATATCCCCGTTATTCGCAAAAGAAGTAGTAAAAAAAGCTGGTATGGTAAATGAAAAAGCATTAGCGGATGCATTTTTCTCCATACAAAAACCATTATTAACTCATACATATTCACCAGCAATGACTACTTCAAATGGGAAAGAATTCTTTTATCTTTTTCCTCTTGCACACTTGCAAGGAGAAGATAAGACGTTCTCATCTGTTAGTGAATTGCTAGATCGTTTCTTTTTCGGAAAAGCAGAGCGCGATCGTGTAAAACAACAAGCTCATGATTTAGAACGCTTTATGCAAAATGAAAAAAATAAAAACGAGAAAAAACTCATTAAACTCGAAAAAACACTGCAAGATGCTGGAAAAGCAGATAAATATCAACTATTTGGAGAGCTACTTACAGCTAATATGTACGCTGTGAAAAAAGGGGATAAAGATATTGAAGTCGTTAACTATTACGACGAAAATGGCGGAACTGTAAAGATTACATTAGATCCATTAAAAACACCATCTGACAATGCACAACGCTATTTCCAAAAGTATCAAAAAGCAAAAAATTCAGTTGTTGTTGTAGAAGAACAAATCGAAAAAACAAATGAAGAAATTCTTTATTTTGATAGCTTACTTCAACAAATGGAAGCTGCTTCTTCAAAAGATATTGAAGAAATTCGTGAGGAATTAGCTGAAGAAGGTTATGTGCGCAATCGTAAAACGAAAAACGCAAAGAAAAAGCCTACTAAACCAGTATTAGATAAATATTTAGCAAGTGATGGCACAGAGATTTTCGTTGGTAAAAACAATAAACAAAATGATTATTTAACAACGAAGTTTGCCCGCCGTGATGAAATTTGGTTACATACGAAAGACATACCTGGCTCTCACGTTGTCATTCGTTCTTTAGAGCCTGCTGAAGAAACTTTACTAGAAGCCGCCAAAATTGCTGCCTATTACAGTAAAGCGAAAGAGTCTAGCTCTGTACCTGTTGATTTCACGAAAATACGCCATGTCAAAAAACCGAGTGGTGCAAAACTTGGTTTTGTTACGTACGACAATCAGCAAACCGTATATGTAACACCAGATGCTGATATTGTAATGAAATTAAAAGCGTAAATACAAAAATGCGTTGCTTATAAGCAACGCATTTTTTATATTCGTTCACACTAGTTCATATACCCATTTACTAATTCATAACATCTTGCTTTTGTCATCTTGTATTTCTCTTCTGAAGCTTCTATACGCCTCATCGTTCCGTTATTTGTATCAGTACCAATTGCTTTAACTTTACTTTCTTTTTCTTTAACCCACGCAATTTGTTTCGTTTTTAACGACTGGAACGCATCAGGTGACATCGTACTTTTTAATGTACTGTAAATTTCATTTAGTTTATTATCCCACAGTTCATAATTTCCTTCTATTTCATTTACTATATCATTGGTTGACATAGCATTCGTATGTTTTTCTTGTTTATCTATAGCAGCTAATTCACTTAAAACATTTGCTCTATCTATCTTTGAAGAAGATTCTTTTTGTGATTGTTTCTCTTCTTTTGAGCCTGTATACGCACTCGAATCCTTTCTCTGTACTTGTTCTGTTTCTTGAATATTTCTTTCTTTCGTTACCTTTTCATACCTATTTTTATCTACATTGTATGAAATAAGAGATGTTTTCGCATTTACAGTAATTAATCCGTTACTATCTTTGAATATGTATTTCTTATCGCCACTATTTTCTTCACTTACAAATGACACATTCTTATCGTCTGGCATTTTTAAAATTCTATTCGCTTCTTCTTTTGTAAGTTTTAAATCTTCAGGAAAAACGAATGACCATTTATCCATTAACCATTCCCCTTCTTTATACATCAAATGAAATTCCCAATCTTGGGCCGCATGACCTATTTCATCTTCTAAACTTAATGTATGTACCGTTAAATTTTCTTTATCTTGTGAAGAAGAAAATCTTATTTCAGTTTGAAAATAATTCGGGAATGGTAACATATCAGTCTCTCTCGATCTATTAAAGTTAGCAAGCAATTCAGGAAGCTGATTCTCTACAAACTTTTCTGAAACTAATCCCTTAACTCCTTTTTTAGCTGTCTCTAAATCCCCAGGATTATTTCGGCTCCATCCATTTGCTTTTTCCATCTCACTAAACGCATTTGCTATTCCATCTACACTCTTTCTTACAATCTTTTTCGCTTCTTTTTCTGTCACTTCTGGCGCTTCATCAAGCTGTTCAATCGTTTCATTTACTTGAACTTTGTGTTCACTTGTTTCACACCCCGTTATAACAAGCATACTAGCGGCCAAACAAAATGACATTACTTTACTTAATTTCTTCATACACTCACATTCCTTAACCCAATTTTTTTCGTTACATCTCTTTACCTATAAAAAACGTAACAATCCCTTATTATACCAATTAACTTAATTTGTTTATATAAAAAACATAATATTTAAATTAAAAAGGTTTTCGTTTGCGAGTTTATATTATTGTTCAGTCACATAAAAACTTACTGTAAAAATTTTATATATATTTATTTTACATTCGTCTAGTTTTTTTGACACACAGCTACCCTCTTCTCTTTTATTCTAAATAAATATACTGGCACAATTCTTGCTTTATTAATGTAAAAAGGAGGAATTAAAATGAATGTAAGAATAACTAACATCCAAAAACAACTACATAATTACGGAATCGACGGGTTACTTATTACAAAAAAAGAAAACCGTCAATACGCAACAAACTTTACAGGTAGCGCAGGCGTTGTCTTAATCGCTGCGCATAAAGCTATTTTCATTACTGATTTCCGTTACGTAGATCAAGCAAAAACGGAAATAAAAGCAGCAGAAATTATTATGCATAAAGGAAATTTAGAAGAAGAAGTTGCAAATCAAGTATCAAAATTAAACATTCAAAAACTTGGTATAGAAGACAATAATATGACTTTGCAACAATTTAAGAAACTACAAAAATATATACATACAGAAATGGTTCCAGTGTGTGAGATCATTGAAGATATTCGACTTATTAAAGACACATCTGAAATAGAAACAATGAAAATCGCAGCTACGATCGCTGACGAAGCATTTCACCATATTGTTACATTTCTAAAGCCTGGAATAAGCGAGACTGACGTTCGAGATGAGTTAGAATTTTTCATGCGAAAAAAAGGGGCTACATCTTCTTCATTCCAAATCATTGTAGCCTCAGGCGTTCGTTCTTCACTTCCCCATGGAGTTGCATCAAATAAAATAATCGAACGAGGCGATATCGTTACATTAGACTTCGGTGCACTTTACGACGGATATTGTTCCGATATAACACGTACCGTAGCAATCGGGGAACCATCGGAAAAATTCCAAAAAATATATAATGTTGTACGTGAAGCGTTAAAGCGTGGAACTGAAGCAATTAAGCCTGGAGAAACTGCGAAAAGTATCGATGATATAACGAGAGATTACATTACAGAACATGGATACGGTCAATACTTTGGCCACTCTACCGGGCACGGTCTTGGGTTAGAAATACATGAACCACTTCGCCTATCCCAAGAAAGCAAGGCAACTTTACAAGAAGGTATGGTTGTTACAGTTGAGCCGGGCATTTACATACCGAACTGGGGCGGTTGTAGAATCGAAGATGATATTGTCATCACCAAAGATGGTTATGACGTTATTACAAAATCAAATAGAGAACTAATTATAATCCCTTGTTAATATTATGAAGGTTTAACAAAACTTTTTCTTTGCACATAGAATTCCTTCTCTGGAGTATTCATTTAAAGAGGGGGAATTTTAATTGAATTTTGTAATTGATAAATTGGAGGGTTTACATGTAGAATTTTCAAAGCTTGTTTCCATGATGAATTACGCTCGCTATACAACAATGCAAGCAGTGGAAAGTTTAACAATTGAAGAACTTGATTATTTATATGATAAGGAAGCAAATTCAATTGGCATGTTATTGTATCATATGGCTGCTATTGAATTTTACTACCAGATTCATACTTTTGAAGACCGTGAACCAACGGAGGCTGAATTAGAACGCTGGTTACCTGGCATTGAATTAGGCGATCTTGGGCGTGAGAAAATAAAAGGAAACGCTATAGAATTTTACATAAATACATTACAAGAAGTACGTTCCAAAACAATCGAGACTTTTCAATCGTTATCTGATGAATGGTTATTTAAAACGACAGACTTTTGGTATGACAAACCAGCAAATAACTAATTTAAGTGGTTTCACGTTTTTGAAGATGAAATCAATCATCGTGGACAAATTCGTTTAATTAAAAAGATGCAAAAAGCTCATGCAGTAAAATGAGGAAATGCCACCGAATAAGGTGGCATTTTCTTTTATTCATTAACGAATAGCTTTTCGTTTACTATTTTAGTGACTACCACTACCAACATTAAAATGCATATTAAATATAGCATTTTCGCAATAAACAACCACCCTTGAAACATTACAATTCCATCTATTATCTCATTTCCTTTCCATAACAAAAACGGAATTGTGCTGATTATAATGACAAATTCGATGCTGAAAACAATTTTCTTTTTGGGGCTATATGATTTCCATTCATTCCAGCGATACATAGGAGCAAAAATCAATACTCCTATACATAATATAACTGGTACCCATTCACTGTTAAGAAATTGTCCTGAAATAACTGATAATAGTAAACAAACTAGCACACCATAATATCCTATTTTTTCTCTCATTCGTACTCCCCCATTCTACTTCTCCTTTAATATGTAACTTGCTATACTTATAACAATTCTTAGAAAAATAACAACTATAATTACAAGATAAAGACCGTTTGCAGAAGACATCCATTCTTGAAAAATAGATATTTTCTCCATTTGTTTCTGACCCTCTATTAAAATAACCCCTGCGAACAATGAGCAAACAACGATGATACCTATCATAATTCCAATGCTTTTCTTATTATGTTGTTTCATGTCATCCCATCGGTATAACAGTATAAAAACAAACCCAAAAGGAGGGATGATACTTATCCATTCATTGTTTGTAAATAGATTTAAAATGATTAATAGACTACAAGAAATAATAAATCCCCAAAAACCAATTTTTTGCACATACGCCCTCCTCTAATTCCATTTTTAGGATTAATTGTATTTTATCATCCATTTTTCATTCTTACCATTACAGTACATGAAATTTCACTTTTTTCTGTTTCTTATACTCACATACTTTCCCTACTTTCATACAATAAACTACACGATTGCCTAAGGATGTGAATGTTATGGGAGTTGAATTAACTCTGTTGCACGCTCTCTATATTCTTTGTTTACTCACTATTATTACCTTTTTTATTCTCCGGAAAGATACGACGATTATTTGTATCGTTTTCATCTTTTTATTAGCATTAACCGCTACAAGCTCTATCCCTCTTGCCGTTAGCGGGATCTTTCAAAGCTTCATTTACGCTATCACTGAACTATTACCAACTATATTAATCATTTCCATTATCGTATCGATGAGTAACCTACTCGTTCATACCGGCATAAATGATACGATGATTTCACCATTTACAAAGATGATCCGTACCCCTACCCTCGCCTACTGGATTATTGGCCTTTTGATGATGACAATTTCTTTCTTCTTTTGGCCTTCTCCCGCTGTCGCCTTAATGGGAGCTATTTTATTACCGGTTGCTGTACGCGTCGGTCTCCCCCCAATTGGAGTAGCAATTGCTATGAACTTATTCGGTCATGGGATTGCTTTATCCGGCGACTTCGTTATACAAGGCGCACCAAAATTAACCGCAGACGCTGCTGGTCTCCCTGTTTCCAGCGTCGTATCTGCAAGTGTTCCACTCGTTATCGTTATGGGCGTTGTGACAACTTCCGTCGCTTTTTTCTTCTTACGAAAAGAGTTTCATACAGGCTTAGCTATACAAGAATCTATTCTATCAACTGAGTCTTCTAAAACGCTCACTTCATTATCTCCTCGCACAAAGAAATGGCTCGCTATTTGTATCCCTATCGTATATATCATTGATATCCTTTGCATGATTCAATTTCAACTACAAGGAAGCGACGCAACTGCACTTATCGGCGGAACAACTGTTATTATGATTATCATCATTTCTCTCATCGCCTACAAAGGTAATGGACTGAATAAAACGACCGATTATTTCATAGAAGGGCTCCAATTTGGCTTTAAAATTTTCGGACCAGTTATTCCAATTGCTGCACTTTTTTATTTAGGAGATAGCGGCTTTGCGAAAATTATCGGGGACTATTTACCGAAAGGTTCACACGGAATCATTAACGACTTAGGAATCGCCTTATCTCAAACTGTTCCTTTAAATCAATATGTATCGGCAGGGACATTAACTATCGTTGGTGTCATTACCGGCTTAGATGGATCAGGATTTTCCGGCATTTCACTTGCTGGTTCAATTGCAAATCTTTTCGGAACAGCACTTGGTCACGGAACAGCTACATTAACAGCACTCGGGCAAATTGCAGCAATCTGGACCGGGGGCGGGACGTTAATTCCTTGGGCACTTATTCCTGCTGCTGCGATTTGTAAAGTCGATCCATTTGAACTTGCACGCCGAAACTTTTTACCGGTTGCTATCGGTTTAATTGTCACCACGATCGGTGCGATGTTTATCCTATAACGTAAGCAAGTGTTCTCTTGCTTACGTTTTTTGCTTGTAAAATTCATCATGAATTATCAGTTTTCAAGAGGGATTCGTTATTACTTAGCGAAATTATATTAGGAGATTAATTATTTCAAAACGTTTACGAGAAACAGATTACTGCAATTAGAAAAGGGGACATACCTATGAATGAATTGATTTTCGTCTTATTAATTTGTCCATTATTTATCTTTATCGTATCTGTTATTGGAACACGCAAAACGAAAACGTATTACGTAATGCCGATTGTAACGTTTGCTAGTTTTTTAATAATAGGTGTTATCGCCTTTACTCCAAAATTTTTCTTTTGGGTTGGCATGTATAGCATCTTCTCATTTATTGTTTCTTATATGACGCTATTGTTTGTGAAAGGATATGAGGTTGCTGAAAACGCTAAATAGTTGTTAGCAAGGAGACAGGAATATGATTTTCTTTGATATTGATGGAACTTTACTTGATTATGAGGCTGCTGAAAGAAATGGTATTATAGATTTTTTTCAAATATATAATACTATTTTTTCAGGCAATGAATTAGAGGCAACGAAAGTCTGGCATGAATTATCAAAAGAATATTTCAAAAAATTTTTATCCAGGGAATTATCTTTTCAAGAACAACAAGTAATGCGAATGTATCATTTATTTAAAACATATGGAGTAAACCTATCACCCAAAGAATCTCAGCACAGATTCAAACAATATATGGAACTATATAAGAACAACTGGACCGCGTTTGAAGATGTACACTATACATTACAGACCTTGCAGCAAGGCGGTCACTCATTAGGTATCATTAGTAATGGTGACTATAAACAACAAGTCGAAAAATTAACTGCCCTAAACATTTTAAAACATTTCAAATATATATTTACTTCTAGTGAACTTGGTATATCGAAACCAGATCCTGAAATTTTTCACAGAGCCGTATTACAATTGAATCTTGAAATGAAAGATTGCTATTATATTGGCGATTGATTAGAGACTGATGCGATTAGTAGTACAGCAGCTGGGATGCAAGGGATATGGTTAAATCGAGATAACTCACAACTCAAGTACGATATTCCTACTATCTGTTCTTTACATGAAGTTTTAACAATAATATAAAAAACGACCGCGTTCCCCCGCGGTCGTTTTTTTCATGTTACGCTGTGATCCAAGCTTCGTTAGCTGGATTTTTACGCCACTCTTGTAATTTTTTCGTTTCAGCTTGTCCGATCATACCTTTTTCTGCTGCAACTTCAGTTAATGCACTGTAATCACTTAAAGAATATGATGCTACGTTAGCTGCTTCTAGCTTTTCTTTTCCTGCTTCTAGCTCGTATGTGAAGATTGATACGATTCCTAATACTTCACAGCCAGCTTCGCGAAGTGCTTCTACACATGTAATTGCACTCCCGCCAGTTGAAATTAAGTCTTCTACTACTACAACTTTTTGACCTTTTTCAGCTTTTCCTTCGATCTGGTTCCCTTTACCGTGTCCTTTTGCTTTACTACGTACGTAGCACATTGGTAAATCCATACGATCGCTTACCCATGCAGCGTGCGCAATACCAGCAGTTGCTGTTCCTGCAATAACTTCTACAGTTGGGAAGTGCTCTTTAATTAACTCTTCTAATCCAGCTGCAATCGCTTGACGTACTTTTGGATAAGATAAAGTTAAACGGTTATCACAATAAATTGGTGATTTCATACCTGAAGACCATGTGAATGGATCATTCGGTTGTAAAAATACTGCTCCAATTTCTAATAAATGCGATGCGATTTCTTTTTTCATACTGTTACACCTTCCCACTGTTGTTTTACTGTTTTATACGCTTCAAGCGGATTTTCTGCTTTTGTAATACTACGTCCAACTACGATGTAGCTTGAGCCAAGTTCCCTCGCACGTTTCGGTGTTGCTACGCGCACCTGGTCATTTACATCATCGCTTGCAAGACGAATCCCCGGTGTTACTGTTACAAATTCATTTCCGCATACTTCACGTAATTTTGGAACTTCAAGCGTTGAGCAAACAACGCCATCAAGTCCACTTTCTTTCGTTAGTTTTGCATAATGAGCAACCGCTTCTTCTAACGTCTTCTCAATGCCGATCTCTTTTTTCATCATAGCTTCCGAAGTGCTTGTTAGTTGTGTAACTGCAATACAAATCGGTCTCTCTTTTCCTTCTTGCTTACCTTCCTCTAATCCCTCAATCGCAGCTTTCATCATGCTGCTTCCCCCAGCAGCATGAACATTTACCATATCAACATCTAGACTAGCTAGGCTATGCATAGCGCTTTTTACTGTATTCGGAATATCATGAAGTTTTAAATCTAGAAAAATCTTATGTCCTTTTTCTTTTAAGTACGTAATAATTGCAGGGCCTTCTTTGTAAAATAACTCCATACCAACTTTGACAAATAACTCTTCCCCTTCAAAGTGGCGCAAGAATTGTTCTACATCTTGTTTCCCTGGAAAATCTAGTGCAACGATTAACGACTGTGACATTTTTGCTTCCAGCTCCTTCCTTGACATTCCGAAATGTGATCAAATCCTAATTCATCTAGTAATGCTGGTAACTCTTCAATAATTGTCGGACATACGAACGGATCGATAAAGTTCGCTGTACCTACTGCAACTGCGCTTGCGCCAGCGTAGAAGAATTCAATTACATCTTCCGCTGTTTCAATACCACCCATTCCGATAATTGGAATGTTAACCGCTTGGCTTACTTCATGTACCATACGAATTGCTACTGGCTTAATCGCAGGACCTGATAATCCACCTGTACGGTTTGCTAAAATTGGTTTAGCTGTTTTTAAATCTAGACGCATACCAAGCAATGTATTAATCATCGTTAAACCATCTGCACCTGCATTTTCAATCGCTTTTGCAATTTCCACTATGTTTGCCACGTTCGGTGACAACTTCACGTATACAGGTACTTCAGAAACCTCTTTTACTCGCTTCGTTAAATCAGCAGCAATTTCAGGATTTGTACCAAAGGCGATACCACCTGTTTTTACGTTCGGACAAGAAATATTTAATTCTAGTGCATGGACATTAGGCGCTTTAGAAATTTCCTTTGCAACCGCTACGTAATCCTCAGCTTGTGAGCCTGCAACGTTCGCAATGATTGGAAGGTCAAATTGTTCTAACCATGGTAATTCAGAATTCATTACTTTTTCTAACCCTGGGTTTTGAAGTCCGATTGCATTTAACATGCCGCCTGGTGTTTCAGCAACACGAGGCGTTGGATTTCCATAACGTGGTTGTTCTGTCGTCGCTTTAATCATGATTGATCCTAGTACACTTAAATCGTAAAACTGTGCATATTCACGACCAAATCCAAAGCATCCAGATGCCGGTATAATTGGATTTTTTAATGATAATCCTGGTAATTCAACTTGCAATCTGTTCATAGTACAACCTCCCCGATTGGAAATACTGGTCCGTCGCTACACACCTTCTTGTAAGAATGTCCACTTGGATCTTCTTGTAAATGGCATACACATGCGAAACAAGCTCCAATACCGCAGCCCATACGCTCTTCTAATGAAATATAGGCTTTTTTCTCTTTGTAACGTCCTTCTAATGCACGAAGCATCGCTAACGGACCACATGAATAAAGAATGTCAAAGTCAATTCCGTAATTATCAATTACATCTGTGACAAATCCTTTTGTACCGTGTGTACCGTCTACTGTCGCAACGTACGTATCACCAAGTTCTGCAAATTTTTCTTCATAGAAAACTACATCTTTCGTTTGAAAACCTAAGATGTGAATTACACGTACACCTTTTGCAACGAGGCGCTGTGATAGTTCATAAAGTGGTGGTACACCAATTCCCCCGCCTACTAATAAAGCTGTTTGACCAGCTTCTGCTTCTTCTACAGGAAAACCGTGTCCTAATGGTCCTAGTACATCTACCATTTCACCTTGTTTTCTAGTTGCTAATGTTTTTGTCCCTTGTCCTTCGGCACGATATAGCATTGTAAATTCGTTCTTCTCTTGATCTACATTACAAATACTAATTGGGCGGCGCAGAAGGGGCGCAATGCCCTCTGCTACCTTAATGTGTACAAACTGCCCTGGTTCGTTCATTTGCTGTACTAACGTTCCTTGAAGCACTAATTCGTAAATGTTTTTTGCGATTTCTTTTTGGTTAACGACGATCATATTTTGCTTTTGCATCATGCATGTACCACCTCGTGACGCTTTGTTTGCGTAATTTCTTTCATTGAATGAGCTGAGAATGTCATAGATTCTAATACTCGTAAGATTGCTCTCGTTGTATCAAGTGATGTTAAGCAAGCCACACCATTTTCTACTGATTCACGGCGAATGCGGAAACCATCACGCGCTGGTTGTTTGCCTTTTGTTAATGTATTGATTACAAACTGTGCTTTTCCTTGACGGATAATATCAAGTAAGTTATAGTCTTCAGAATCAATTTTGTTTACCACTTGCACTGGAATATTTTGCTCTGCTAACGATTGTGCTGTTCCAGCTGTTGCTAATAAGTTATAACCAATTTCGTGGAAACGTTTTGCAATTTCCATTGCCTCTTCTTTATCTTTATCCGCTACAGTAATGATTACTGATCCGTGCGTTGGGATGTTAATTCCAGAAGCAACTAATCCTTTATATAATGCTTTTTCAAGCGTTAAGTCTTTACCCATTACTTCCCCTGTTGACTTCATTTCAGGTCCTAATGTTGTATCAACTGAGCGTAGTTTCGCGAACGAGAATACCGGTGCTTTTACATATACTTCTTTCTCTTCTGGGTGATAGCCAGTTCCGTATCCTTGCTCTACTAGGTCTTGACCTAAAATAACTTTCGTTGCAACATTCGCCATCGGTACGCCCGTAATTTTACTTAAGAACGGTACTGTACGACTCGCACGTGGGTTTACTTCAATTACGTACACTTGATCTTTGAATACTACAAACTGGATATTTAGTAATCCAACAATGTTTAAACCTTTTCCAAGTGCAATTGTATGTTCAATGATTTGTTCTTTTAGTTTTTCAGATAAGCTTTGTGGTGGGTATACTCCAATTGAGTCACCAGAGTGAACTCCAGCGCGTTCAATATGTTCCATAATACCTGGAATGAATACATTCTCACCGTCTGAAATTGCATCTACTTCAATTTCTTTACCTACCATGTAACGGTCGATTAATACAGGATGCTCTGCATGAACTTTAACTGCATTTTTCATGTAGTGCAGTAGTTCTTCTTGACGATATACGATTTCCATCGCACGTCCACCTAGTACGTAAGATGGTCTTACTAATACTGGGTAACCAATTTCTTCAGCAATTGCTACCGCTTGTTCTACAGTTGTTGCTGTTTTACCAACTGGTTGCGGGATACCTAATTGTGTTAATGCAGCTTCGAATTTATCTCGATCTTCTGCACGGTCTAAATCTTCAAGTGATGTTCCTAGAATTTTCACACCGTGTTCTTCTAATTTCGCCGCTAAGTTAATTGCCGTTTGTCCACCGAACTGAACGATAACACCTTCTGGCTTTTCTAAATCAATGATGTGCATTACATCTTCGATTGTTAATGGTTCAAAGTATAATTTGTCAGAAATACTGAAGTCTGTTGAAACTGTTTCTGGATTGTTATTAACAATGATTGCCTCATATCCAGCTTCTTTAATCGCCCATACAGAGTGAACTGTTGCATAGTCAAACTCAACACCTTGACCGATACGGATTGGTCCAGACCCTAGTACAACCACACTCTTACGATCTGTTATAACCGATTCATTCTCGTCACCATATGTGCTGTAGTAGTAAGGTGTTGCAGATTCAAACTCTGCCGCACAAGTATCTACCATTTTATAAACAGGAGTCATATTGTTTTCTTTACGCATATCGTAAATTTCACGCTCTGTTTTGTTCCAAGCAGCTGCAATGTAGTGATCACTGAAGCCCATTTCTTTCGCAGCTTGTAGTACTTCCATATTTCCTACATTCGCTTTTACTTCGCGTTCCATGTTTACGATGTTTTCAACTTTTTGTAAGAAGAAGAAGTCCATTTCACACCATTCGTTAATTTCTTCTTTCGTTACACCTTGACGAATTGCTTCTGCTACAATAAACAGTCGCTCGTCATCTGCTTTAATGATGCGTTTTTTCATTGTTTCTTTATCAAGTTCTTTTAAATGGTCTAATTCTAAGTGATAAACACCAAGTTCTAAAGAACGAACTGCCTTTAATAACGATTGTTCTAAGTTACGTCCGATTGACATAACCTCACCAGTTGCCTTCATCTGTGTTCCAAGCGTTCTGTTCGCTGATTCAAACTTATCAAATGGCCAACGTGGAATTTTTGAAACGACATAGTCTAATGCTGGCTCGAAGCAAGCGTATGTTTTTTGCGTTACTGGGTTTATAATTTCATCTAATGTTAAGCCAACTGCAATTTTCGCTGCTAATTTTGCAATTGGATAGCCAGTTGCTTTAGATGCTAGTGCAGATGAACGACTTACACGTGGGTTCACTTCGATTACATAGTATTGGAAGCTATGTGGATCTAGTGCAAGCTGAACGTTACATCCACCTTCAATTCCTAGTGCACGAATAATTCGTAATGAAGTGTTACGTAACATTTGGTATTCACGGTCACTTAATGTTTGGCTCGGTGCTACAACGATTGAATCACCTGTGTGAACCCCAACTGGATCGATATTTTCCATATTACATACTACAATCGCGTTATCATTCGAATCACGCATTACTTCATATTCAATTTCCTTACAACCGGCAATGCTCTTTTCTAATAAACATTGTGTTACTGGACTATGTTTCAATCCGCCTGATACGATTTCAATTAGTTCTTCTTCATTACTACAGATTCCACCACCTGTTCCTCCCATTGTAAATGCTGGGCGAACAATAACTGGATAACCAATTTCTTTTACAAATTCATGTGCTTCTTCCAGCGTATGAATAATCGTGCTAGATGGAATTGGTTCATTTAAATCCTGCATTAATGTACGGAATAAATCACGATCCTCCGCTTGCTCGATTGCTGATAATTTTGTTCCTAAAATTTCAACTCCACACTCTTCAAGTATGCCTGATTTCGCAAGTTCAACAGCCATATTTAAGCCTGTTTGACCACCTAATGTTGGTAAGATTGCATCTGGACGTTCTTTACGAATAATGCGGCTTACGAATTCTAATGTTAATGGCTCGATATATACTTTATCTGCTGTTGCAGTATCTGTCATAATTGTTGCTGGGTTAGAGTTAACAAGGATTACTTTGTAACCTTCTTCTCTAAGAGATTGACAAGCTTGTGTACCAGAGTAATCAAACTCTGCTGCTTGCCCAATTACAATTGGTCCTGATCCGATTACTAAAATTGTGTTAATGTCTAGGCGTTTTGGCATAACTCTTCCCCTTCTTTCTTGAAGTTTTCGATCATTGCTAAGAAATCTTCGAATAAATCATTTGCATCTTCTGGTCCTGCAGAAGCTTCTGGATGGTATTGTACTGTAAATGCTGGGAACTTCGTATGACAAAGACCTTCTACTGTTCCATCGTTTAAAGCAACATGTGTAATTTCAAGGTCTGTATTTTCAACTGATTCTTCTTCTACTGCGTAACCATGGTTTTGAGATGTAATTGCTACTTTTCCAGTTGCAAGATTTTTTACTGGATGATTTAAACCACGGTGACCAAATTTCAACTTACTTGTATTTGCACCTGATGCTAGAGCGAATAACTGATGTCCTAGGCAAATTCCGAATAAAGGAACTTTACCGATAATGTCTTTTAACATTTCAATTGCTTCTGGTACATCTTTCGGGTCTCCAGGTCCATTACTTAACATAATTCCATCTGGACTAAGGCGTAAAATCTCTTCTGCTGTTGTGTTGTAAGGAACTACAATTACATCACAGTCACGCTTATTTAATTCTCGTAAAATACCATGTTTCATACCGAAGTCTACTAGTACAACTCGGTGGCCACGACCTGGGCTTGGGTATGGATCTTTCGTTGATACGCGTTTTACATGATCTGTAAATACTGTCGCTTTTAATTGGCTCACAATGTACTCTACATCTGCATCCATGTTACAAAGGCGTCCGCGTAATGTACCGTATTGACGAATTTTTCTCGTTAATTTTCTCGTATCAATTCCTGCTAATCCTGGGATGTTTCTTTCTTTTAAGTAATCATTTAACGAAATTTCATTACGGAAATTTGATGGGTGATCACAAATTTCGTTTACGATTAAACCATTTACAGATGGGTGAATCGATTCAAAATCGTCACGGTTAATGCCGTAGTTTCCGATTAATGGGTACGTGAATGTTACGATTTGACCGCAATATGATGGATCAGATAATGTTTCTTGATATCCAGTCATTCCTGTTGTAAATACAACCTCACCTGACTTTTCGATTTCGCCTCCGAAACCTGTTCCAATTAATACTGTTCCATCTTCTAAGATAAGTTGTCTTTTCATACTAATGCACTCTCCTTTTGCCATGCGATCTTACCACCAACGATTGTCATTACCGGCCATCCTTGGCATTTCCAACCTGCGAATGGTGTATTTTTTCCTTTTGATAAGAATGTTGTTGGATCAATCTCTTCTTCTTGTTCTAAATCAATGATTGTAATATCAGCTGCTCTACCTTCTTTTAGGCGACCTGCTTCTAAGCCGAATGTATCAGCTGGCTTTTCTGTTAAGAATTGAATTAACTGTTCTAGCGTAATAACTCCCTTTTTCACAAGGTTTGTGTATAGAAGCGGGAATGCTGTTTCAAAACCAGTAATTCCGAATGGTGCTCTTTCAATTCCTTGTGCTTTCTCTTCCGCTGTATGCGGTGCATGGTCAGTTGCAATCATATCGATTGTTCCATCTAATAAACCTTCAATTAATGCTGCATGGTCTTCTTTCCCACGAAGCGGTGGGTTCATTTTAAAATTAGGATCAGCTGATGGGATATCATCTTCACATAATACTAAGTGATGCGGTGTTACTTCTGCTGTTACTTTAATTCCAGCGCGTTTCGCATCACGGATTACACGTACAGAACCTTTCGTACTTACGTGACATACGTGATAGTGACAATCTGCTGCTTCAGCAAGCAATATATCCCTTGCAATATGTACAGATTCACATACTGATGGGATACCGTTTAATCCGTGTTTCTCAGAAAACTTCCCTTCATGTACACAACCTTTATTAATAAGCGTATTCTCTTCACAGTGCGCAACTACTGCCATATTTAATTTTGCTGCACGTTTCATAGCCGCTAACATCATGCTCGCATCTTGTACGCCTACGCCGTCATCTGTGAAAGCAAATGCTCCAAGTTCTTTTAATGTTTCGAAATCTGTCATTTCAGAACCAGCTTGACGTACTGTAATTGCTCCGTATGGTAGTACGTTAACATGAGCTTTTTCTTTAATACGTTTTTGCAAGTCTTCCATATGTTCCCTGCAATCTGGTACTGGGCGTGTATTTGGCATTGCGCAAATTGTAGTGAATCCACCTTTTGCCGCTGCTAGTGTACCTGTTTCAATTGTTTCTTTATGTTCACCACCTGGCTCACGAAGATGTACGTGTACATCTACTAATCCAGGTGCGATTAACTTTCCGTTCACATCGATTACTTCAGCATTATCTGCCGTAATATTTTCTGCTACCTTAGCGATTTTACCGTCTTGTACGAGAAGATCTGTTGCTACGATTTTTCCTTCTTCATTCATATAACGACCATTTTTAAACAAATAATTCATGTTTCATTCCTCCTAATACATTTGGTAAGGCGCGTTTTAGTACAGCCATTCTTACGTAAACTCCATTTTCCATTTGTTTAAATATGCGTGAACGCTCACACTCAACAAGTTCACTTGCAATTTCAACATCACGGTTTACTGGAGCTGGATGCATAATAATACTTCCTTCTTTCATACGTTTTTCTCTTTCCACTGTTAATCCATGTTTCTCATGATACTCTTTCATAATGTCTGTTTCATAATGATCATGACGTTCATGTTGTACACGCAGTAACATCATTACATCCACTTCTGGAACAAGTTCATCTAATGGTTTGTATGTTCCAAATGTGTTGTCTTCATCTTTCCACTCTTCTGGACTTGCAAAGTAAATTGTTGCACCAAGCTTCGTTAATGCTTCTGCATTAGAACGTGCTACTCGGCTATGACGAACATCTCCTACTATTGCAATCTTCAAACCTTCAAATCTTCCAAACTCTTGTTGAATTGTAAGAAGGTCGAGTAGGCACTGCGTTGGGTGGTTTCCACATCCATCTCCAGCATTTAAGATCGGGATATTCACCTGATCTTTTAGTTCATCGAAGTAGCGATCTTGCTCATGGCGGATGACCACTGCTTTTGTTCCGATTGATTCCAGTGTTCTTATCGTGTCGTATAAAGTTTCTCCTTTTTGTACGCTAGATGCATCAGCTGAAAAGTTTAAAACATCTAGTCCTAATCTCTTCTCAGCAACTTCAAAGCTAAATCTCGTTCTCGTACTATTCTCAAAGAACAAGTTTGCAACAAAAGTTTGCTCTGTCGTTTTGCTCTCTTTTCCATTCGCAAAATCTTCTGCGTCTTTTAGGATTTCTGAAATTTCTACTTCCGATAATTCACTCATCGTTAACAAATGGCTCATCGTCATCCCTCATCTTTCTGATTTTTATGTTACCACTTTTGCATATTTATAACAACATTTGTATAAAAATACCCTAGTCATGTAAGACTAGGGTGCAAGGAAGAAGCCACCCTTTTCTGTCTCACAGGACTGAATTAAAAGGTTATTATTATGAAGCAATCTGCTTAGGTTGTTTTATTTGTTTCGTTTCCGGTAGTAGTAGATTTAACAGTACACCTACAATTGCTGCTAGTGCCATTCCTTCTACTTGGAACGATTCCCCTACGTGAAGTACCGCTCCACCAATACCGATTACTAGTATTACTGATGCAATCATTAAGTTTCGTTTGTCACTTAAATCTGTTTTATCATCTACCATCATGCGTAATCCGCTTGATGCAATTACACCGAATAGTAAGATTGATACACCACCCATAACTGGTGTTGGGATCGAATGTATCAGTGCAGAAACCTTACCGATAAATCCGAACATGATTGCGAACACTGCTGAACCGATGAATAAGTATACACTGTATGCTCTCGTAATTGCTAGCACACCGATGTTTTCACCATACGTTGTATTCGGTGGTCCACCGATAAGTGATGCGATTAATGTTGCTACTCCATCACCGAAGATTGAACGGTGTAAACCTGGTTTTTCAATTAAATCTCTTTTAATAACATTTCCTAGTACAATTTGATGTCCGATATGTTCTGATATTGTTACTAGTGCAACTGGTACCATCAAGAGTACAATCTTCCATGAAAACTCTGGTGTGTATGTTACAAATGGTACTGTGAAATCTGGTACAACAAACCATTTCGCCTCAGCTACCGGCTTTAAGTCGACTAGCCCTTGGAAGTAAGCGAAGATATATCCGCCGATAATGCCAAGTAACACTGGTATGATACTGAAAAATCCTCTTCCGAATATCGAGCAGATAATTGTAATTGCTAATGTTACTAATGCTACTGAAAAGTGTGTAAAGCTATATTTGCCATCCGCACCGTTCATCGCCATGTTAACTGCTGTATGTGCTAAAGCTAGACCGATTACCATTACTACTGGACCAACTACGATTGGTGGTAGTAATTTCATAATCCACTCTGATCCTGATTTCTTAATTCCGAGTGAGATTAAGATGTACACAAGCCCTGCTAGCAAACCGCCAAGCATTGCTGCTCCCGGTCCACCTGCCGTTTTCGCTGTTATAATCGGTGCGATAAAGGCGAATGATGATCCTAGATAGGCAGGTACTTGACCTTTCGTTATAAGAAGAAACGCTAGCGTTCCTAATCCACTTGATATTAATGCTACTGATGGATTCAATCCTGTTAAAAACGGAACAAGCACTGTTGATCCAAACATCGCGAACAAATGTTGTATACTTAAAAATAACCATTTTCCCGGTTTCGGTACTTCATTAACGTCTAACACTGGCTTTTGTTCCATTGTTACATCCTCCTTCAGTTTAAATCTTTGCAATAAAAAAACTCTTTGTGCCTGTGCACAAAGAGTCCTACACTTTCGTATGCCAAATTTGACATATGAAAGCCAAGACCCTTTGGCAGCCTCACAGGACTACATTTAAAAGGGCTTTACTTATCGTATATGCTTACTCGATCTTGTTGATCTGTCTCTTGCAAATCAACTTCGATACGCTCTTCACTTGATGTTGGAATGTTTTTTCCTACATAATCAGCGCGAATTGGTAGTTCACGATGACCTCTATCAACAAGAACCGCTAGTTGGATTTGAGATGGTCTACCTAAATCCATAAGAGCATCCATTGCTGCTCGAACTGTTCTTCCTGTATATAATACGTCATCCACAAGGATAACTTTTTTCTTCGTAATATCTACAGGGATATCAGAACCTTTTACAAGTGGTTCTTTATTTTTCGATTGTAGTGTTAAATCATCACGATATAACGTAATGTCTAACTCTCCAACTTCCATTTCTTTTCCTTCAATTTGACCAATTCGTTCTGCCAAACGTTGTGCAATAAAAATTCCACGAGTTTTAATTCCGACAAGAACACAATTATCGACACCTTTATTTCGTTCCACGATTTCATGACTAATTCGTGTTAAAGCGCGGCGAATCATTTGGTCATCTAAAACGACAGCTTTCTCTTGCATGCTCTACACCTCCAAGCTTTTTTTTCTTGCGTGAGAGTAATGGTATAAAAAAAGTCCTCTCAGCGTGTGCGAGAGGACTTTTGAAAAAAGGGTACAGCATACCCTAAGTATTTCAAACCGTTACCTTCTCAACCTCACGGGGCTGTGTTAAAGGATCATTATTTAACTGTTGTCAGTATCTCAGTTTTCTTATGATTTGTCAATACTATTTCCGTAAAATATTTAATGCTTCTTCAAATACTTCTGGAATCGGTGCCTCAAACTGAATATATTCACCAGTACGAGGATGATCAAAGCCTAAAATACCCGCATGAAGTGCTTGCCCATTCATATCTAACGTTTTCTTCGGACCATACTTCGGATCTCCCGCAAGTGGATAGCCAATATATTTCATATGAACACGAATTTGGTGCGTACGTCCCGTTTCTAAGCGACATTCTACAAGTGTAAAGTCTTTAAAACGATCTAACACTTGGAAGTGCGTAACAGCGTTTTTACCATTTTCATCAACTGTCATACTTTGACGCTCTTTCTTATCACGAGCAATCGGAGCATCTATCGTTCCCTTATCATGCGGAATCACACCGTGTACAATCGCTTTGTAACGTCTCGTTACTGTTTTGGCTACAAGCTGATTTACAAGCGATTCATGTGCCATATCATTCTTAGCAACCATTAATAATCCAGATGTATCTTTATCAATACGATGCACGATACCCGGACGCATTACACCGTTAATACCTGATAGATCTGTACAATGGTGCATAAGGCCGTTTACAAGTGTACCACTTGTATGCCCTGGTGCTGGATGTACAACCATACCGCGTGGTTTATTTACAACAAGCACATCTGCATCTTCATAATAAATTTCTAAATTTAAATCCTCTGGTTGAATATCTAACTCTTCCGGCTCAGGAATCGTTACTGTAATTTCATCTTCTTCTTTTACTTTATAATTCACTTTTACTGCTTTCCCGTTTACCGTCACAACATCATCTTTAATCCATTGCTGTACTTGTGAACGTGACCATTCGTTATTTATTCCTGCAACGAATTTATCAATTCGCTCATTTTTTTGCTCTTCTGCAACTGTTACTTGTACTACTTCACTCATTCAATTACTCCTTCGCTTTCTTGCCTTCTAATAATGTTTGAATAATAATTAATACAACACCAATACATAATGCTGAATCAGCTATATTGAATACTGGATAGTTGTACGAGAAAATATACACGTGAATGAAATCCACTACTTCTTGTCTAAATACACGATCAATAAAGTTACCAATTGCCCCGCCCAAAATTAGGCCTAACGAAATACCTAGAAGCTTGTCTGTTTTCGCATACTTTTTCATATAAAATACGATAAACACTACAAAAACAACTGTAATAATGTAGAAGAACCACATTTTATTTTCTAAAATACCCCAAGCAGCGCCTCTATTTCGATGTGATGTTATGTATAATACATTGTCGATAATCGGAATACTCGTACCCAATTCCATGTTCTTTACAATTAACCACTTCGATATTTGATCGATAGCAATGACAAATAACGCTATTACATAATATATCATTTTCATTTCCCCCACAAAGACAGTGTACCTCAAAATTTTAGCATAGCTGCTACCTTTTCACAATGAACCTTTATAGAAGAATAAAATAAATTAAAAAAAGGTAATATAATATCGTTGTGCGTATTCATACATTTACCTTTTCATAGAAGAATTCATGAATCGTACGGGCAGTCGGCATTGCCTTCATTTGCTTTGTCGAAATTAATCTCCCCGTCTCTTCACAAATACCATACATGTCTATTTCCATTTTAAATAATGCGCGTTCTACATCCTTTAAATCCTCTTTTATATCATGTAATAGCAATTTTTTCTTTATCTCTTCCTTAATTTCATATCCAAGCTCTTGGCTGAACTCGACATCATATTTGTGCATTACTTCTTTAGCTAGTCTCTCTTGCAACTCTTTTCTCATCAATTGCAATTCTTCTTTTATTTCCATGTAAATTTCATTCACGTGTACATTCCTCCTAGCTGTAATGTACAGTTAGTGTGTCCGAAATTTATTTGCTTACCTCACACACATTTTTCCTTCACAGGAAAGAGCCTGAAAGTTATTTTGATATATCATCAAAATAAAAAAACTGACTGCATGAATAGCAGTCAGTTTTTTTATTATTTTACATAGTTTTCTTTAACAACTGTTGCACAACGCTCACATAATGTTTCATGTTCAGCATCTTTACCAATTGTTTCTGAAACTACCCAACAACGTTCACATGTTTCACCAGTTGCTTGAGCAACAACAACCGCTGTATGTTCATACTTCGGTGCATCTGCTGGCGCTTCTTCCATCATACCACCAAGTTTATACTCAGAAACGATGAATAATTGCTTTAAGTCTTCGCTAATAGACTCTAACATAGCTTTCATTTCTGCAGTTGGATATAGCGTAATGCTTGCATTTAATGACTTACCGATTACTTTTTCATTACGAGCTACTTCTAGTGCTTTTAACACGTCATCACGTAATGTCATAAATGCATCCCATTTTGTTTTTAATGCTTCCGCGTCATCTAATTGTACAGCTTCTGGCATATCAGTTAATTGTACACTTTCTTCTGTTACGCCTGGAATGTATGGCCATACTTCATCAGCTGTATGCGGTAAGATTGGTGTTACAAGTTTCGTTAACGCAACAAGAACATCATATAATACAGTTTGAATTGCACGACGATCTTCGTGGTTTGCACCTTCAATGTATAAAATGTCTTTTGCAAAGTCTAAGTAGAATGAGCTTAAATCAATTGTACAGAAGTTATGAATTGCATGATACACAGCAGCGAAGTCGTATGTCTCATATGCTTCTTTAACTTTTGTAATTAAGTCATTTAATTTCACTAACATGTAACGATCTACTTCACGAAGTTCAGCTACAGCTACTGCATTTTCACTTGGCTTAAAGTCGTCTAAGTTTCCTAATAAGAAACGGAATGTGTTACGGATTTTACGATACACTTCTGCTACTTGTTTTAAAATATCATCTGAAATACGTACGTCAGATTGATAGTCAACAGAAGATACCCATAAGCGTAAAATATCTCCGCCTAATTGATCCATAATTTTCTTCGGTACGACGATGTTTCCAATCGACTTACTCATTTTACGTCCTTCACCATCTAGTACGAAACCGTGACTTAATACGCCTTTATATGGAGCTTTACCTGTTACAGCAACTGCTGTTGATAATGAAGAGTTAAACCAACCACGATACTGGTCAGATCCTTCTAAATATAAATCAGCTGGACGCTGTAAATCTTCGCGCTCTTCTAATACCGCTTGGTGAGAAGAACCTGAATCGAACCATACATCCATGATGTCTGTTTCTTTACGGAATTCGCCATTTGGGCTACCTAGATGTGTAAATCCTTCTGGTAATAGATCTTTCGCTTCACGCTCGAACCATACGTTTGAACCGTGTTCACGGAATAAATCTGCTACATGGTTAATTGTTTCATCCGTAATAATTGGATCACCATTCTCAGCATAGAATACCGGAATTGGCACACCCCATGCACGCTGACGAGAAATACACCAGTCACCACGGTCACGAACCATATTATGAAGACGAGTTTCTCCCCATGCTGGTACCCATTTTGTTTCCGCTACAGCTTCTATTAATTCTTTACGGAATGCTTCAATAGATGCAAACCACTGTGCTGTCGCACGGAAAATAATTGGTTTTTTCGTTCTCCAATCATGTGGGTATGAATGCGTAATGAATGTTAGTTTCAGTAAAGCGCCTACTTCTTCTAATTTTTCTGTAATTGGCTTGTTAGCTTTATCATAGAATAAGCCTTCAAATCCAGGTGCTTCATTTGTTAATACACCTTTATCATCAACTGGGCAAAGTACTTCTAATCCATACTTTTTACCAACAATGAAGTCATCTTCCCCATGTCCTGGTGCTGTATGAACACAACCTGTACCTGCATCTGTT
Source organism: Bacillus sp. L_1B0_5 (assembly GCF_000836715.1). Taxonomy (NCBI): domain Bacteria; kingdom Bacillati; phylum Bacillota; class Bacilli; order Caryophanales; family Bacillaceae; genus Bacillus; species Bacillus sp. L_1B0_5. The sequence goes on from NZ_JXIS01000053.1 coordinate 41,327, forward strand.
GTTACATGATCTCCTAGCATAACTAATGAATCACGATCGTAGAATGGATGTTTTGCAACTGTGTACTCAAGTTCGCTACCTTTTACTGTCTTCACAACTTCAGCATTTTCCCACTCTAACGTTTTTGCAACTGTCTCAAACAGCTCAGAAGCAATAATATATTTCTCATCATTTACTTTTACAATGCTATATTCAAGCTCTGGGTGAACAGAAATACCTAAGTTTGCAGGTAATGTCCAAGGTGTCGTTGTCCAAATGATGTACTTTTCATCACCTTCTAATACGTTCTTTCCGTCTTTTACAGGGAATGCTACGTAAATAGATGCTGATTTTTTATCTTGGTATTCAATTTCAGCTTCTGCTAAAGCAGATTCACTCGTTGGAGACCAGTAAACTGGTTTTTGACCTTTATAGATATAACCTTTTTTCGCCATGTCACCAAACACTTTAATTTGTTGTGCTTCATAAGCTGGCTCTAAAGTAATATATGGATTATCCCAATCTGCACGTACACCTAGACGCTTAAATTGTTCACGTTGACGTTCTACTTGTTCATATGCATACTCTGCACATAACTTACGGAACTCAGCAACTGTCATTTCTTTACGTTTTACACCTTTATTTGTTAAAGCTTGTTCAATTGGTAAACCGTGCGTATCCCATCCTGGAACATATGGCGCACTAAAACCAGTCATTGATTTATAACGAACAATAAAGTCTTTTAATACTTTATTTAATGCATGTCCCATATGAATGTCACCATTCGCATATGGAGGTCCATCATGCAATACAAATAAAGGACGACCTTTTGTATGTTCTTGTACTTTTTCGTAAATATTCATTTCAGCCCATTTTTCTTGCATTGCAGGCTCACGTTTTGGTAAATTCCCACGCATTGGGAACTCTGTTTTCGGCATCAGTAATGTATTTTTGTACTCCATGCTCAATTCCTCCTTACATGTATAAAAGAAATACTTAAAAAACGGAATAAAAAAGAGACTTTCTCATCCCAAAAAGGGACGAGAAAGTCTCCCGCGGTACCACCCTAGTAGATTTTATACATATGTATAGAATCCTCTTATATTCTTAACGCGAATACACGCCTACGCTTACTCTATTTGTTCAGCGCGGAACTCCAGGGTGATATTCCCACTATCTCCTTATCCTGAGCTTACACCATCCTCAGTTCGCTATATAAGGTTTGAAAAGGTACTTATCCCTATCTTCGTTTTTCTTAATAAATATGTTGTTTAAAATTATATGTAATAATGAGAAAAACGTCAAGCTTACACTGTTTCTTCTTTCTTCAACAGTTCATCTACTTCGTCTTCTAACTCAATTAGTTTATCCCAATCATCGTTGTTTAACATTTCAAGCTGTGTTTCTAATAACATACGGAAACGAGTTCGGAATACTTTCGCTTGTTTCTTTAGCTCTTCAATATCAAAAGCAACTTTTCTTGATTTTACTAATGCTTCGTTAATAATACGATCTGCATTCTTTTCAGCTTCACGCACAATTAATTTCGCTTCTTTTTGCGCATTACGTTTTACTTCTTCCGCTGCTTCTTGTGCAACAACGATAGATTTGTTTAACGTATCTTCAATATTAGAGAAATGATCTAACTTCCCTTCTAACTGCGCAACTTTTTCTTCTAAAGCTTTTTTCTCACGAATGACCAATTCATAATCTTTGATAATTTGATCAAGAAACTCATTTACTTGATCTTCATCATAGCCACGGAATCCGCGACCAAATTCTTTGTTATGAATATCTAATGGTGTTAACGGCACAACGCCACCTCCAAGTAGTTATCTAAATTTCCTCTTTCAATTATATCTTTTCTTCGACAAAATAGGAGGATTTCCTTCTAAAAAACCAATCATTTTAGTATACCATACAAAATTCTCCATTTGTCGCGTTTTGTTCTACCTTCTACAGAAAATAATTTGCTTCGTCCATATCCTCTAACAGAAAAAACATCTCCTGGATAACATTCATAAGAAGTTTGCTCCACTGTTTTCCAATTGACTTTTACTAAACCATTTTTTATGAAAGGTTGTACTTTCTGTCTAGATAAATGTAACATTTCAGCTAACATAACATCTAAACGAAGTGAAGAAACCGTTCCAGATTTCTCCCCCCACGTTTCATGTATCTGTAGAATTTGTTCTCCTTGCACTGACACTAAAGAGACTTTTACTTTCCCTATTGATTGTAAGTTCATCTCAATATACGATACGATTTCTTTCGCAACTACAATTTGGGCACGATTTTCTTGCAGCAAAATATCACCACATTTTTCTCTCGTTAAACCAAGTGACATAAATGTACCTAATATTTGCCTATGTTCTAGCGTATAAAACTTGGAAGGATAGTCAATTTCTAATACTTCTACTTGAAATTCTTCTTCATTTAATTCTAGATAGTCTGGATAAATGAGTGCTCTTTTACGCTCTGCATTAGGCGTTGCACCACCAAATTGCACAGCAACATCTCCTTGTCCAATTACCATAGAAACAACTTGTTGCTGTCTTGGATCAAGGAAGTCTGTTAATTTCACTTGATGGTACTCCGCCGTTCGCTTCCACTCTAGCACTTTATCTACAAAGACCTCTTCATCAGGCCTAAAATGTTCGTAAATGCTCATGTATTTAACCTCTTACTATAAGAAATAGCTGAACAAACTGAACAAACCACTTTTAGCAAGTTTTAACGCAAAAATCGCAACGAGTGGAGAAATATCAATCATACCAAGCGGCGGAATAAATCTGCGGAATGGTTCTAAATACGGTTCACAAATTCGCGCCAAGAACTCTCCAAAAGATGATTCCTTTGCACCAGGAAACCATGATAGGAGAATGTAAATAATCAGTGCCCACGAGTAAATCTCGATAGCAGAACTTAACACCATTAAAACTGTTGTCATGGCGTATTACCACCTCTTTATATTTGTTTCTTCTTCTTCACCGAATAACTCTGAAATTGCACCAACAATATCTACATTTTCAGGTGTACACATAAATGTTTTCGGTCCTATTTTTTGAATGTCCCCGCCTATAGCGTATACAGTACCACTTAAAAAGTCAACGATACGTACCGCTTGATCAGTAGACATTCTCTGCAAATTAATTACAACAGCTCGTCTACCTTTTAAGTGGTCCGCAATCCCTTGTGCTTCCGAATATGTGCGTGGTTCTAATAAAACAACTTTTGAAGATTGTTTTGCTGTTTCAATACTCACAACATTTTGCTTCGGTTGCGCTTTCGGAAACGTAACATCTTGTTGTTCTGGTGGATCTTGCTGCTTTTTCATGTCTGTTTGCTCCTTTTCATAACCATATTGAGCTGCCTCTTTTTCTTCCGGTGTATCAAAAAAGAAGTATTTTACTTTTGACCAACTCATAATAAGATTCTCCTTCCTTTTACGCTTTTCCTACTAAAATCGTTCCCAAACGAATATATGTAGCCCCTTCTTCAATTGCAATCGTGTAATCGTTGGACATTCCCATTGATAATTCTTTACATGGCGCATGTAATAACTCTAGCTCCTGCACCTCTGTTTGTAGCATACGTAATTCCTTAAAACAGCGTCTGATTTCTTCCTCTTCTTCTGTAAATGGAGCCATCGTCATTAGTCCAACCACTTCAATTTTATCGAATTCTTGCAAACTTTGAATAAAAGAAACAACCTCTTCTATTGCCAATCCTTGCTTCGATTCTTCAGATGAGGTTTTCACTTGAATAAAGCATTTCACTTTCTTATCAGCACGTTTCTGAATTTCTTTCGCCAGGGAAAGACGATCTAACGAATGTAAATAATCAATTTCATTAATAATTTCTTTTACTTTTCTCGTTTGTAATGAGCCAATAAAGTGCCAATTAACTTTTGAACCGAAATGCTCATATTTCTGTAAGAAACCTTCATTTCTATTTTCACCTAAATCGATAATTCCAGTTTCAATTACTTCGTTTGTTTTTTCAATCCCTACAGTTTTTGTAACTGCAATAAGTTTAACATCTTGCAACGAACGTCCAGCTCGAGCGCAAGATTCTTTAATAGCTTCGTTTACAATTACTAAATTTTCTTGTACTGTCACTTGCTTCCTTCCTCCTTAAAACCTATGAAACTCAACATTCTTCCTGTCTTACCTTGATCACGACGATGAGAGAAAAATAGTTGCTCTTCACAGCTTGTACAAAGAGATGACATTACAATATGCTCTTCTTTTATGCCTGCTTGTACGCATAATATACGATTAATTTCTTTTAAATTAATTGCGTACTGCCCGTCAGAAATTTTTTGATGAGGAACAGCACCGTTAATTACTTTCTGTGCTGCTGTTAATACACGATCATCCACAACATAACAACAAGATCCGATCGACGGCCCAATTGCAACATGAATTTCATCACTTGAAATACCTTCTGCATTCCACTTTTGAATCATTTCCTTTGCAATCTCTTGTACAGTGCCTTTCCATCCAGCATGCGCAAGTCCTATCATACCATGTGATGGTGCATAAAAATAGAGCGGAACACAATCCGCGTAACAAGACGTTAACAGAACATCTTCATTACTCGTATAAATGCCATCTGTTTTTGAAATGCCGTCCTCATATGAATAGACGCCACTTCCCTTTTCCTGTTGCCCTACTTTTTCAACATGATGATCATGAACTTGTTCAGAGCAAACCCAGTTTTCTAATGGTTTTTGTAACTTATTTGCTAAAATGCGTCTGTTTTCATGAACGTTCTCCACGATATCATTCACATGTAATCCTAAATTCATCGCATGAAAGGAGCCCGTACTTATCCCACCATCTTTTGTCGTAAATCCAGCAGTAATGTTTCCAAGTTCTTTCCACGCTTGTAAATACAGTATACCGTCCACATATTTAAATGGTTCTCTCATAATAAAGCGGCTCCTTTTAATTAAAATAACAGAAAAAGCATGGTACTTCCTGTCTATTTTACCATACTTTTATTTTTTCATAATCCTAACAGAAAAAAAAGAGGAATTTGTAATATTCTTTATGAAATTGTCGGTGTTTGTATTGATTCTGTTACAGTATTAACAGGATCTACTCTTACAAGTATGACATCCTCCCCAATTTTCACAATTTCCTTCCAAGGAATTACAATTTCAACATCTTTTCCAAAAATACCCAGCATACGTGTCTGTTTGGAAATAATAACAGAACAAACTTTCCCTGTGTTCATATCAATTTCAATATCTCCAATATTCCCAATCCTTTTTCCATCTGAAATATTTATAACATCCTTCATCTGTAACTCTGAAATTCGTATCACCATTTTTATCCTCTCCCTTATATGACGAATTGGAAGCTGTTTCTCATATTTACAGGAACCCACCTATACGAAACACCATGCTAGTTTCATTATATGAACACTAATCCCCTACTATGAGCACAAACCATATTACATATAAAAAGGTCTCACCATAATTGGTGAGACCTTATCCTTGAATCGTTTTATTCATTTGTTTAATAGCTGACTTCTCTAAACGTGATACTTGCGCTTGGGAAATCCCAATTTCTTCTGCAACTTCCATCTGTGTCTTTCCTTGGAAGAAACGTTTTCTAATAATCATTTTCTCTCGATCATTTAAACGCTTCATTCCTTCTTTCAACGCTAGTTCTTCAACCCACTGCTCGTCCTTTTGTTTTTCATCACTTAACTGATCCATAACAAAGATAGGATCTCCCCCATCATTATAAATCGGTTCAAATAATGAAACTGGATCTTGAATCGCGTCTAATGCAAAAACAATTTCTTCATGAGTCACTTCAAGCACTTTTGCAATATCCATTGCTGTTGGTTCTTTTGAATTTTCTGCAATCAATTTCTCTCTAACTTGTAACGCTTTATACGCAATATCTCGTAATGATCGAGATACGCGAATCGGGTTGTTATCACGCAAATATCTGCGTATTTCCCCAATAATCATCGGCACAGCATACGTTGAAAATTTTACATTTTGGCCTAAATCAAAATTATCAATGGATTTCATAAGTCCGATGCAACCAACTTGAAATAAATCGTCAACATATTCTCCTCTGTTATTAAATCTTTGGATGACGCTCAGTACAAGACGTAAGTTTCCATTCACTAATTTCTCTCTTGCGCTTATCTCTCCACTTTGCATTTCACGAAATAATTTACGCATTTCATCATTTTTTAGTACGGGAAGTTTAGCTGTATCAACACCGCAAATTTCTACTTTGTTTCTCGTCAAAGTGTTCCCTCCTATCGGGAGTTGCTGTACAGTGTAAAGTATTTCCTTTGAAGGGGATTTTATGCATGCGGTTTTCTCTTCATTTTTCATTTTCGTTATCTCTTCCCATACAACGAAAGAGAATAAGACCAGCCTAGATAACGGCTGGTCTTATTCTTTACACCATTTTATTAAATTCTTTTCGTAATCTTTTTATGATTCTTTTTTCTAAACGTGAAATGTATGACTGTGAAATCCCAAGCATATCCGCCACATCTTTTTGCGTCTTTTCCTCTTCTCCAGCAAGCCCAAACCGAAGTTCCATAATTTGTTTTTCACGATCATTTAATTGGTGTAATGCTTTCATTAAAAGGTGACGATCTACAGTAGCTTCTAAATCTTTTGTAATAATATCATCATCTGTACCTAACACGTCAGACAACAACAGTTCATTCCCATCCCAATCAATGTTTAGCGGTTCATCAAAAGAAACTTCCGAACGATTTTTGTTATTCCGACGTAAGTGCATTAAAATTTCATTTTCTATACAACGCGATGCATATGTTGCTAATTTTATTTTCTTTTCTGGATTAAATGTATTTACCGCTTTAATAAGGCCGATTGTTCCTATACTAATTAAATCTTCAATATTTATCCCTGTATTTTCAAACTTTCTTGCTATATATACAACGAGCCTTAAGTTACGTTCAATAAGTAATGACCTTGCTGCCTGATCTCCTTTTGGCAATTTATTCAAAAGAACTTCCTCTTCTTCTTTCGTTAACGGTGGTGGCAACGCTTCACTTCCACCAATATAATAAATTTCATCGGTCTTAATTCCTAATTTCAGCAATACTTTATACCAAAGGTATACTAAATAAAATTTTAATTTCATCATATTATCCCGCCTCTCATTATTAAGCGATCACCATTTTTTGTGAAATCAACATTTTTGGATGCACAATACATTGATACTCCCCATTAGTAGACAGTTGTTGTGTATTTAATCCAATTAATACTTTGTTTACAACAATAGAACTACCTTCATGATCAACTTGCACACTGTCAGGCTTAATTGCCCACAAAAATTGACTTTCTACTCCTACTGCACGGAAAGGAATTAAACGTAATTTTGTCGCCCAACCAGAATCATTTTCTGGTATTTGAGGAATTTCTGTTTTGGAATAAATTTGTTCTGTTAACCAAGATGGTAAGCAATGTTCTAATGATGAAACATGCATAATCATAACGGGTGTTTTTGTTAATGGGTCGTAAAGTTGATTCCCACTGTCAATAAGACCTGCCAGTTCTAGTTCTTCTTCGGCCAATTGAATTTTTACTTTCACAATTTGGTCATAGTGTATTTTCGTGACCTCTACGCTTTCAATACGCTTTTTAGAAAAATAATAAATTACCGGAAAACCAAAAATAACAAATAACCAACTAATTGGATCGCCGTAAGAAATTGACTGAGATTGAACCAATCCATTTACCATTTCATTCGTTTGCAAAAAGAAATGAGTTCCAATTAATCCTCCGCCAACCATAAAGGTTACAAAGTAAAAAGTAAAAACAGTTTGTGCATAATTTCTAAATGTTGTAAACCCAAATGCTGTATACACAATAAGCAGCGAGTACAGTAGTTTCATAATTGGATGTGTCATCATAGAAGCAAAAGGAGTAAAGGCAAAAATAACAATAGTTGAACCTATAAATGCCCCTAACACAAGCCTCCATCTTTTGATCTTCTTTTTTAACACGGTAGCTGTTAATAAAAGCAAAAGAAAATCAATGCAGGCGTTTAACAACCAAACAACGTCGGCGTAAACAACCAAACAATTCACCTCTTTTTTCAAGTTGAGACTAGTATAATGCATATCCAATAGGAAAGTGTGTCAATTTGCGGAGGTGTTTTTTTGTTATTTTGTGATTTCTAGACAAAATCTGTCGGTAAAAAATAAAAGTACAAATTCATAGAATGATATACTCTTATTTTCACCAACAAAATATATTGAAATATACGAAATAAAAAAAGACCTGCTAAGCAGGTCTTTTCCATTTAAAAAACAAAAAAGGAGCATAAAAGCTCCTTTTTTTATCGTCTACGACGGTTACGTAAAAATGCTGGAATATCGATATCATCTGAATCTGAATGACGCTCATGTACAACTGGCTCTTCACGCTTCATTTCACGTTTTACTTCACGTTGTTTTGAAGGTTGAGCTACTGGTTGTTGCTGTTGTTGAGTGTGGTTCGCATTCGGACGAATAATTGGTTTTGGTGGTTGAGTTGCAATGCTATCATCAAAACCAGTTGCAATTACAGTTACAACGATATCATCTTTTAATCCTTCGTTAATAACAGAACCGAAGATCATATTTACTTCTGGATCTGAAGCTGAAGCTACGATATCTGCCGCTTCTTGTACTTCATATAAGCTTAAGTTAGCGCCACCCGTAATGTTCATGATAACACCTTGAGCTCCATCAATAGATGTTTCTAGTAATGGACTAGAAATCGCTTTTTTCGCTGCTTCTGCAGCACGATTTTCCCCGTTACCAGAACCAATACCCATTAAAGCAGAACCTCTATTAGACATAATTGTCTTTACGTCTGCAAAGTCTAAGTTAATTAAACCTGGCGTTGCAATTAAATCCGAAATACCTTGAACACCTTGACGTAATACGTTATCAGCTTCACGGAATGCTTCTAACATTGGCGTATTTTTATCAACAATCTCTAATAAGCGATCGTTTGGAATTACAATAAGAGTATCTACATTTTCTTTAAATGCTGCAATACCAGATGCTGCTTGCGTCGCACGCTTACGTCCTTCAAAAGTAAATGGACGTGTTACAACACCAACTGTTAAAGCACCTAATTCTTTTGCAACTTGAGCAACAACTGGAGCTGCACCAGTTCCAGTTCCACCGCCCATACCAGCAGTTACGAAGACCATATCTGCACCACGAAGTGCTTCTTGGATCTGTTCTTTACTTTCTTCTGCAGCTTTTTTCCCTACTTCAGGGTTTGCGCCTGCACCAAGTCCACGCGTTAATTTTCCACCAATTTGCATTTTCGTTTCAGCTTTTGATAGATTTAATGCTTGTGCATCAGTGTTCACAGCGATAAAGTCTACACCTTGTACACCGTGTTCAATCATACGGTTTACAGCATTGTTTCCGCCACCGCCGACACCGATAACTTTTATATTCGCTAATTGATCTTGAGTAGTATCAAACTCTAACATGTCGAAATCCCCCTAGAACCTCATTTTTCGTGTCCAATTTTAATCCCATAAATAACGGAATACACGTTTTACTTTTGACATCATGCGGTCATCATTTTGATTATTATTGTTTTGATTACGAGTTTTTTGTTTTGCAGGTTGCTGTTGTACCGGCGTTGGTGCTGGTGCTGGTACTGGTTCAAAATGCTCTTGCTTTTCCTGCACATTTTTCCCACGTAATTTAGCTTTTTGATAAGAATGTTTAATTAATCCAACTCCACTTGTATATTGGGGCTCACGCACACCAATATAATCAGGAGTTGCTACACGAACATTTTCATGTAAAATATCATATGCAAGATCAAGAACACCCGGCATAGAAGCAATTCCGCCAGTTAGTACATAACCAGAAGCCACTTGCTTTACTCCTAACTTACGCACTTCATCTTGAACAAACATTAAAATTTCCTCTACACGAGCCTCTATTATATCCGATAATTCCAACTGAGAATATTGTTCTGTTTGATCACTTCCCATAATAGGAACCGTAAACATCTCTTCTTCAGATGCTGTATCATAAAAAGCATGTCCATATTTCAACTTAATTTGATCTGCATTTTCTGTTGAAGTTTTCAACCCAATCGCAATATCCTTCGTTATATGGTCTCCACCTAATGGTAATACGCTCGTCGCTTGTAACTCTCCATCTTTAAAAATAGATAGAGTTGTAGATCCTCCCCCCATATCAACAAGGGCTACTCCTCTATTTTTTTCATCTGAAGATATAGCAACTGTTGCAGCCGCTAAAGGTTGAAGACAAATATCAACAATTTCAAGACCTGCTTTTTCTACACAACGAAGTAGGTTATGTAGTAAAGTTCTCGAGCCTGTAATAAGTGTACCTTCCATTTCTAATCTTACACCGATCATCCCGCGTGGATCGTTAATCTCGTCAAGACCGTCTACGATGAACTGTCGAGGTACCACATCAATAAACTCACGTTCTGGAGCAATTGACACAACTTGTGCTGCATCTAGAACGCGTAAGACATCTTCATTCCCGATTTCACGATCTTCATTTGAAACAGCGACTACTCCGTGACAAGGAAGTAGCTGTACCTGGTTTGCATTGACACCTACTACAACTTGCTCAATGTGGATTCCCACCATGCGCTCAGCTTGTTCAATTGCTTTTTTAATTGATCGAACAGTCTCGTCTATATCAACTATCGATCCCTTCTTTAAACCATTTGATTTTACATTTCCAACACCAATAATGTTTAAGCTGTCATTAACCATTTCACCAATGATGACTTTAACATTGGATGTACCGATGTCAAGACTAACATATATTTCATTGCTGTTCATTCTTTGGCACCTCCTTCTTTATTTATACCATACAACTCAATATATGGAACAACAATCGCAACTTTACTATTTATAAGAAAAATATTCAACGTCTTTATACGTTTCCCTTTTTTAACCCTATATTTTTCTTATTTTTATTTAGCATTTCAATTAAGAATATCGCAGTAAACTATAAATAACTGCTTATCTTGAAATAATTCTATTTCGAGTGTAAAGTTTACCGCCAAGTATAAGTCTACACTAAGATGTACTCATAGAAAAGTGAAACTTGTACCAATACTAGTATGAATCTAAGAATTTTTACATATTTTTCATCAAATGAACCATTCTTCTAAATTCGTATACATATAATAGAACATTCGTTTCGTTTTTTCTGCTATAAGCAACGAAAACTACCATTCTATTCTTTTTTTTCTTCCGCACCTAATTCTTTCGTATATGCACCTACTTCTAAGTCAATTAATACCTTCTTACCTGGATCAATTGTTTTTAAAATAAGTGGATAGGCTTCCATACGTTTTGCGAAATTTTGAATCGTAGTGCTCACTTCATAACCTTCATTCATATATAAAGTAAGATGATCTTCATTCGCATTCGTTGGTGAATAGCGAATCTCCGAAATAGATTTTAAAATAGCTGGTGTTAATTTTTCTAGTTCAGCGATTAACTCCTTCATTTTCTCTTCTTTAAAAGGTTCGAAAATCGGTGCTGCAACAGGAAGTTTTCCATTAGGTAGTACATCAAGCGTTTTTCCATTCTCTAATAACGGTTGTAATTTTCCCTCTTTATTTATATAACCAATCGTTAAATATTCTTCGATATGAATATCAATCTTGTTTGGAAAACGTTTTTTTACATTTACTGCTTTAATTTCTTTTCGCTTCGTTAAGTTTTCTTCAGCTTTATGTGCTGTCACTCGGAAATAACTTGTATCATATGTCACGCCTGAATCCTTCATTACTTGCTCATCCGTCATATAGTGATTTCCAAACACACTAATCTTTTTTATATTACTAAGCGGAGACCGAAAATAAATTAAAAAGAGCACTAATAAAAATAAAATTGATATGTATAAAATCAATCGATGATTAACATTTTTTTTGTTTTTTTTCTTTTGATTTTTCAATTTTGGTACACGATCTTGTAGTTTAATCACTTTACTATTATTCATGTACGATCCCCCTATGTAACATAAAGAACGGCATGTTCCTCATGCCGTTCTTATCTTCTTATTATAACATAAATGATAATGAGCGGAACGAATAACCGTTATCTTCCAATGATTTCTACTTCTGTGTGCATATCTACATCAAATTTATCCTTAATTGTATATTTTATTAATTCAATTAAAGACAATACATCTTGCGCTGAAGCTCCCCCGGTATTAACAATAAAATTGCCATGCATTTCAGAAATTTGAGCTCCACCAATCCTATAACCACGAAGCCCTGCTTTTTCTACTAAATCTCCTGCAAAATGTGGGATTGGATTCCGAAATACACTTCCTGCACACGGGTGATTCCATGGTTGCGTTTCACGGCGGTAATCTTTATTATTTTGCATGCTGCGTACAATTTCTTCACGTTTTCCCGCCTTTAATTGAAACTCCGCCTCTAAAACAATACCAGGACGTTTCGTTTGCAATACAGATGCCCGATAAGAAAACTCCAGTTCTTTATTCGTTAACCAGTCAATTGTACCGTCTTCAAACAGAATGAGAGCCTTCGATAATACACTCGATATATCCGATTTATGTGCACCTGCATTCATATATACTGCACCACCGACACTTCCTGGAATACCGCTTGCAAACTCCAATCCAGCTAGCCCTTGACGACTAAGTAAAGTTGACAATTTAATAAGAGGATATCCACTACCAACTCTTACCTTATGTTTTTCGACCTCTAAGTGATCTAATCCTTCTCCTAAACGAATAACAACACCTTCTATGCCTTGATCAGATACAAGAAGGTTTGAACCGCGCCCAATTACAGTCCACTTCGTTTTGTATTGCTTTACTAACTGTAATGTTTTTTCAATACCGGCTACATGCTTTGGCACAATTAAAATATCCGCTGGTCCACCTATTTTCATAGTTGTATAACGTGCTAACGACTCGTTAACTAAAACACGACCAACATCTGCTTCTATAAGCTCATTTACTAATTGTTCCATAGACAATCTCCCCCATATTAAGTCTCCTTATGACAATAATATGCAGGGCGTTCACCTAACGTTATCCCTCTATTTACGGGCAGTACAGCTCCTAAATCAAAATTCGGCGGTAACAAAGAAGTTAAGTGGTATCGGGATGCCAGTAAACATCCGATTAGTAAAAGGTAATAATCAACGAGAGAGAATCACTCCCCACTGATTAAAGCCTCACTTTATTTTTTTACAAGCTTATTCATTACTTCATACAGCTTATTTGCTGCATCTGGAATACCTAGTTGCTTAGCAGCTAGCTTCATATTTTGTAATGTTTGTGCATCCAATAAAATCTCATCAATATCACGAATAAGCGTTTCAGCTGTTAAATCTTTTTCAAGTAACATTTTTGCTGCTCCTTTATCAACAACTGAACGTGCATTCTTTTCCTGATGATTATTTGTTACGTACGGACTCGGTATTAACACACTTGGTTTTCCTAACGCTGTTAATTCTGCAAGTGTTGTTGCCCCAGCCCTTGAAACAACAAGGTCTACACCAGTTAGTACCTCTGGCATATTATGAATGAACGGCTTAATAATAACATTGTTCGGGTTCCCTTTTTGCTTCACGGCTTCCATCACTTTGTCATAATGCACTTCACCTGTTACATATAGTATTTCGTAGCTTTTGTTCCCAAACTGTTCAATCGCTTCAACAAAGGCATCGTTAATCGGTCTAGCCCCGCGACTTCCACCAAATATAAGTACAGACTTTTTAGGAAGAGAAAGTCCAACTGAACGTTTCCCTTTCATTCCACTTTGATCCATTACCTCTGATGCTCGTGGATTACCTGTCATTACTACTTTTGACTCTGGAAAATGCTCTGTAGCTGCTTCAAAACAAACAGCAACTTTATCAACATAACGGCTTAAAAATTTGTTCGTTACACCTGGTACACTATTTTGTTCATGTACAATAGTTGGAATACCCAATTTGGCTGCAGCGTATACAACTGGTCCACATACATATCCACCCGTTCCAATTACGATATCTGGATTAAAACGACGAATATATCGTTTACTATCTTGTACACCTTTTAGAAAACGCATTACTGTTTTCACATTATCTAATGATATTTTTCGTTTAAATCCACTTATAACAATAGATTGAAATGGTATACCTGCTTTTGGAACGATTGTACTCTCTAGTCCATTTTCCGTACCAATATATAAAAATCTTGCTTCTGGATTTAACTTTTTTATTTCTCTAATTAAAGCAAGAGCTGGATAAATATGACCACCAGTACCCCCACCACTCACTAATACACGCACTACTAACTCCTCCGCTTCTCTTTTCTTATTTCCATTATATTTATTTCTATATACATATTGCATTTTTACACACACATACGAAAAACCCTGTCTTATAAACAGGGTTTAGTAGCGAGAATGGCGACTTATATTTAATAATACACCTACTGCCATTAACATTAATGTCAAACTTGATCCACCATAACTTAAAAACGGCAAGGTAATACCCGTAACAGGCATCAGCCCTGTTACAACACCAACATTAATCATTACTTGAATCGCAATCATCGCCACAATACCTACTGCTAAAAACGTACCATATAAATCTGGCGCTCCTAATGCGATACGAATCCCGCGCCATAATAATAGACTAAATAATAATAACACAAATGAACCACCAATAAAACCTAATTCCTCGGATAAGATCGCAAATATAAAGTCAGTTTGTGGTTCAGGTAAGTAAAGAAATTTTTGTCTACTTTGTCCAAGTCCAAGCCCAAATAATCCACCAGGTCCAATTGCGAGTAGTGATTGGATAATTTGAAATCCACTTCCAAGCGGATCTGCCCACGGATCTAAATATGATGTAATGCGTTTCATTCGATACGGTGCTGATGCGATTAACGCTACAAATCCTGCTACACCAAGTAAACCAAACATTGCAAAGTGAAAGACCCTCGCTCCCGAAATAAATATCATAATTATACATGTTCCAACCATTACCGTTCCTGTCCCAAGGTCTGGCTGTAACATAATCATCCCAAAAGCAAGAAACACAAAACTAAGAGCCGGTAATAAACCACGTTTAAAAGATGTAATCAATTTTTGCCGTTCCGCTAAAAACTTTGCCAAGAAAATAATCATCGCAAACTTCATAAATTCTGACGGTTGAATCGAAAAGGCTCCGATCCCAATCCAACTTCGTGCTCCTCCTCGGACAAGACCTACTCCAGGAATAAGAACGAGAATAAGAAGAATGAAGCAAACTAGCAAAATTACTTTTGAATACGTACGCCACACCCAATAATCAATTTTCATAATAAAAAACATAGCTACTACACCAAGACCCGCAAACAATAATTGTCTTTTGGCAAAAAAGAATGAGTCCCCCATTTTATAAGAGGCCCAAACCGCACTCGCACTATAAACCATAATCATTCCGATTGTCAACAAAGAAAGTGTTACGATGATGAGAATAAAATCAGGCGTTTTCTTCATTACCCACAAACACCACCTCTTTAGGCAGAACCTTTTGCCCTATGTAACAAAACATCAGTAGGTGTTAGCCTACTGATGTTTTGATTTACTTTATATAAGTTTATGCACAGCTTGTATAAAAATGTCTCCTCTTTCTTCAAATGTTTTAAATTGATCCCAGCTTGCACACGCTGGAGAAAGAAGAACAACATCACCATCTTTAGAATGAGCATAAGCTTTCACCACTGCTTCATCTAAAGTATCGACACTTTCAATTATATCTAATCCCGCTTTTTCTGCCGCTCTTACTAGTTTGGGAGCTGTTTGTCCAAATGTTACAATCGCTTTTACATTTTTGAAATACGGAATTAAATCATCGAATTCATTTCCGCGATCAAGCCCACCTGCTAGTAACACAATCGGTTGTGTAAACGCAGATAATGCTTTCTCAGTCGCTAACATATTCGTTGCTTTTGAATCATTATAAAACTTACGGTTGTTAATCGTTGTTACATATTCTAATCGATGTTTTACACCCGTAAAACGTTTTAACACGACCGTAATTGCTTCATTAGAAGTACCTAATAATTTCGCAATACTCATCGCAGCTAAAATATTTTCTAGATTATGTTGACCAGGTAAAACGATATCGCTTACTTCAACAACTTTTTCACCTTTGAAATAAAGAGCGTTGTCTTTTATACACGCGCCATCTTCAATTTCTTTCGTTGTCGAAAACAGGATTTTTTGGCCTTTAGTATCTGCAGATAAAGCCATCACGTCTGCATCATCCGCATTTATTACACTATAGTCGTTTTCTGTTTGGTTTTTAAAAATATTTGCTTTTGCTAAACCATATTCCTTCTTCGTCCCATGATAATCTAAGTGGGCTTCAAATAAGTTTAAGAACGCTGCAATTTTAGGTTGGAACGATTCTACTCCCATCAATTGGAATGATGAAAGTTCTGTAACTATAACTTCATTTTCTTTTGCATCCTGTGCTACTTCACACGCTACTGTTCCAATGTTCCCTGCAATTACAGGATGCTTTTGTCCTTCTTTTAGCATTTCAAATGTAAGCATTGTCGTCGTCGTTTTACCGTTAGACCCCGTAATCCCAACAAATGGTGCTTTTGAAATACGATATGCTAATTCAACTTCCGTAACAATTGGAATTTGCTTTTCTTTCGCAGCAACTAATATTGGATTAGAATACGGAATTCCTGGATTTTTTACTACAAGAGAAATATTTCTCTCTAATAATTCTAAAGGATGACCACCGCATACAACGTCCATTCCTTTTGCTTGTAATTCTGCAGCAAGTACATTGTCTGCTAAAGGTTTTCCGTCATTTACAATAACATTTGCCCCTAACTTTTGTAACAATGTAGCTGCTGCATAACCACTTTTTGCAATGCCTAATACAAGAATATTCTTATTTTGAAATTCAGTTACAGTTTTCAATTACATCCACACCCCGATATAAATTCCTAACACAGCTAATAAAAATCCTGCAGACCAAAACGTCACAACAACACGCCACTCTGACCAACCACATAATTCATAATGATGATGTAATGGACTCATTTTAAAGACACGTTTTCCTGTTGTTTTAAATGAAATGACCTGAATAATAACCGATAAAGTTTCCATTACGAATACTCCGCCAATAATTACAAGTAGCAATTCTTGTTTTAATAAAATCGCTACAGCTGCAATGGCTCCACCTAAAGCTAATGAACCTGTATCTCCCATAAACACTTTTGCTGGATTCGCATTGAATACTAAAAATCCAAGTACAGCTCCTACAACTGCCATACAGAATATCGCTACTCCAAATTGCTCTTGTGCCACAGCAATAATACTAAATGCTCCAAATGCAATAGCCGCTGTTCCTGATAATAAACCATCTAAACCATCAGTTAAGTTAACTGCATTTGATCCACCAATAAGCATAAATAGTACAAGTACAAAATACGCCCAACCTAATTCAAACTTAACATCCGTTCCCGGAATCATGATGTATGTGTGGAACGCTTGCCCTTTTCCAATTAAAAAGAACGCAATAGCAATAACAAGCTGACCTACTAATTTTTGTTTTGATGTTAAACCAAGATTTCTCTTCTTAACTACCTTTATGTAGTCATCTAAAAATCCGATCAACCCGTAACCAAATGTCACTAATAGTAATAACGAAACCTCTGCACCTAAATAATTAAACTTAATCGCCATAATAAGTGAAGTTACCATCATAGATACGTATATGACGATACCACCCATTGTCGGTGTCCCTGATTTTTTTTGATGTGACTTTGGTCCCTCATCACGAATACTCTGTCCGAACTTTAATTTTCTTAAAAATGGAATAAACAATGGCGAAAGGGCAACAGAAATTAAGAATGCTACCCCAGCCGTTACTAATAAACCTTGCTCAAGCACATGTAGTCCTCCTCTCACGTTGTTACTCTTCGTTGTTTAAACGCCCTATAATTGCTTCTTTAGCAACTTCACGATCATCAAAATGATGAACTTCTTTACCAATAATTTGATACGTTTCATGACCCTTACCAGCAATAATAATGATATCATCTGCTTTCACTTTAGCAATTGCATGGTGTATTGCTTCTTTTCTATCAATAATCACTTCATAATTATTCCCACTTGCACCATGTACCATATCATCTAAAATAGCCGCTGGATCTTCACTTCTTGGATTATCTGATGTATAAATTGCATGAGTTGCATATTTCGTTGCAACACTTGCCATTATCGGTCTCTTCGTTCGATCCCTATCGCCGCCACAACCAACGATACAATACACATCACCTTTTGCAAATTGTTTTGCAGTTTTTAATACATTTTCTAAACTATCCGGCGTATGTGCATAATCAACAATAACTGTATAATTTTGTCCGCCATCAACAACTTCAAAGCGTCCTGGAACCCCAGCTAGTTCCTTTATAACAGCAATGATTGTTTCTAATTTCACACCCGAAACAAGTCCTGCTGCTGTTGCTGCAAGTACGTTATATACATTAAATTTACCTATTAATTTCATCGTAACATTTACACTTTCATACGGTGTGACAAGCGTAAATGTAGTCCCGCCACTCGTCATAACGATATTTTTGGCCATAATGTCACTTGTTGTGTCAATACCATATGTTACAACTGTTGCTGCAGTACTTCTCATATACTCTTCTGTTACATTATCATCGCTATTCAGCACAGCGTATTTTTCACGATTATGATTATAACTATTGCCAAGCTGTGCAAATAGTAACCCTTTTGCATGTTTATATTCTTCCATCGTTTTATGATAGTCTAAATGATCTTGTGTTAAATTCGTAAACACCGCTACATCGTAATCACATCCATGTACACGCCCAAGATCTAACGCATGTGACGAAACTTCCATTACCGTGCTGTCCACACCTTGTTCAACCATTTTTGAAAACGTCTGTTGAAGTGTTAGTGCATCTGGTGTTGTATTTTTCACCTCAAATGTTTCATCACCGATTTTCATATTAATCGTTCCAATTAGCCCTGTTTTATGACCATGTGCTCGCATAATCTCATCCATAATATGCGATGTTGTTGTCTTTCCATTTGTACCTGTAATTCCGATTAAATGTAACTTGTGTGTCGGTTGACCATAAAAATAATCAGCTAAAACCGCTAACGAACGAAAAGTATTTTTCACAAGTACAACTGGAACGTCAACATCAATTGGTCTTTCCGCAACAATAGCAGCCGCCCCTTGTGCCGCTGCTTGCTTAGCAAAATCATGGCTATCAACCGTATATCCTTTCATACATACAAATAAGCTTCCTTCTTTCACTTTACGTGAATCAGCTTCTATAGATGTGATTTCTGGATTTTCTTTTGGAACAACTGGAAAATCATGCAAACATGATAAAAGTGTATGCAACTTCATTTCACTAAACCCTCTCTACATTGTTTATTTATCTTTTTTTCAGTAAGCAACACATTACCTCCTATATAAGGAGGTAAGTGCTACTGGCCTATTTATGAATGAGACACTTATTGTCTCAAATTAAGTAACTGTTCTATAAAGAACTCACTTCCACCAATTGTACCATAAAACGTACTATGTTACCTTTAATTCCCGAAGTAAATTCTAATTTTTGAGCCTTCTTTTACTTTAGCTCCCGCTTCTGGTGATTGCTTAATTACTTTCTCTCCATCTCCACTTATATCAAGCTTCAAATCGACGAGTTGTGTTTGTAAGTCTTTCTTTTTCATTCCAATTAAATTCGGAACTTCCACAGTTGGTGTATCGCCCCATTTATATTCTTTCTCAACTTGTTCTTTTCTCGGTTTCACTCCCATAACAGGAAGCGCATCTCGAAGGATATTCCCGACAATTGGAGCTGCTACCACTCCACCAAACTGTGTAACTCCTTTTGGATTATCAACAGCAACATACACAACAATCTCTGGATCATCCGCTGGAGCAAATCCGATAAAAGATACTATATAATTATTCTCTAAATATTTACCATCTTTCACCTTTTGAGCAGTACCCGTTTTTCCACCTACACGATATCCATCAATATAAGCTCCTTTACCAGAACCTTTCGCTACAACATTCTCTAATGCATAACGAACTTTTTCTGAAGTTTCCTTGGAAATAACTTTTCTTTTCTCAACAGGTGTCTTTTTACTAACAACTTGATTATTTTCCGGATCAATAAATTCCTTAGCTATATACGGCTGGTACAATGTTCCACCATTTACAGCCGCCGCTACAGCTGCCACTTGTTGAATTGGTGTAACAGAAACCCCTTGGCCGAATGAAGTTGTTGCTTGCTCTACTGGACCAACTTTATCTAAATTAAATAAAATCCCACTGCCTTCACCTTGCAAGTCAATTCCTGTTTTCTGTCCAAAGCCGAAATTACGAATGTATTTAAATAATCGGTCTTTACCAAGGCGATCACCAAGTTCAATAAATCCCGGGTTACATGAGTTTTGAACGACTTCTAAAAACGTTTGACTGCCATGACCTCCTGCTTTCCAGCATTTCAATCTAGCTCCACCGACTTCAGCTGCTCCATCATCATAAAACGTATCCTTCTCTAAGTCTACTAAATTTTCATTCAATGCTGCAGCTAGTGTAATGATCTTAAATGTTGAACCAGGCTCATACGTACTCCACACAGGTAGATTTCTGTTATACACTTCTGGAGAGACACTTTGAAAATCCGCTGGATCAAAACTCGGCCGACTAGACATACCTAAAATTTCACCATTTTTAGGATTCATTGCAATTGCAATCATACCGTCTGGATTATAAGTTGACTCCGCAATATTCATTTCTCTTTCCATAATCCTTGTAATACGCGCATCGATTGTTAATCCTAAATTTAAACCGGCTTCTGGTTTTTTGAAATCATCCCCAACATTAGGCATCCTTTGTCCTTTCGCATCTGCAAAAAAACGCACATGACCTTTGTCCCCATTTAGCTCTTTATCATAATATTTTTCTAGTCCCATAAGACCTTGGTTATCGCTACCTGCAAAACCTAATACATGTGATAAAAAGTTTCCAAATGGATAGTACCGGATAGAATCTTCTGCGATATACACGCCCTTCAAACTTAATCCTCGTACTTCTTTCGCTTTGTCATGTGATATTTTCCTTCCGCCTTTATCTAACCTTACAATCGATTCTTTTTTTGTAATCCTTTTATAAATCTCATCTTTTTCCACACCTAATACTGCAGCTAACTTCTCTGCAGTCTCTGCTGGTTTTTCAATTTGCCTCGGTACAACAAAGACAGTTGGAGCACTTTTATTCGTGGCAAGTTCCACACCATTTCGGTCTAAAATTTTCCCACGTTCGGGTTCAAAAGTAATATTACGACTCCATGAATCTTTCGCACGATCCGTTAACATATTCCCAAGAAAAAATTGCACATATCCAAGACGAATATCGATAATAGTGAAAATAAGTATACCTGATATAAGTATAAAAATAAGTCGTTTTCTAACTGTTACATTTGATACACGCATATCGGAACAAGCCTCCCTTACGCCTAGCTTGTTCCAATATATGCTTGTACTTATTTAATTAGAACTTCTTCTCTTTTACCATTACGGCTTTTCTGCTTCTTGTTGTGGTTCGAGTGGCGGTACGAGTGTGACACCTAATTCTGTACCAGGTTGTAATAACGTTCCTTCCGCCACACTTTGTTCTGTTACGTATCCAGTACCAGAAGGCTTCAAGTTAAGCTGTAATGTCTTCGCTAAATTCATAACATCACGTAATGCCCATCCTTGTATATTTGGCATTGTAGGCTTATCTCCTACCAAGAAGACTCGGTCACCTTTCAATGTTTGTTCAGTCGCTTTTGGTACTTGTTGCTGTACTTTCCCTTCACCTAATACGATTGGACGAAGTTTTGCTTTATCAATTGCTTTCCCCGCTTCAGCCATCGTTTTACCAGTTACATCTGGAACAGTAGTTTGTTGCTCTTTCAGATGTTTTTTCGGGTCTTTCACTTCATTTGGCTTAATCTTTAAATACTCTAAACTATTTTTTGTTACATATTTAAAAATATCAGCTAAAGGCTGTGCACCGTTCTCATCATCTTTTAATTTCGGCTGTTTAACAGCTACATACACAACAAGTTGTGGGTCGTCCATTGGTGCCATACCTAAGAATGAGAATATATAATTCTGTCTTCCTGTCATATAGCCGCCTTTTCCATCCGGAATTTGCGCTGTTCCTGTCTTACCACCAACTGAATATCCATCAATTTTATAAGCTGTCCCTGTACCTTTCGGAGATGTAACAACGCGTTCTAATAACTGTCTTACTTGCGCTGCTGTTTCCTTTGTAACAGGTTTTCCTACTTCTTCTGGCTTATGTTCTAATTTCACTTTCCCTGTTATCGGATCTACAATTTTATCAATTGCATAAGGTTTCATCATTTTCCCATCATTTGCAATGGCCGTTGCAGCTTGTACAAGCTGAATTGGTGTTACAGTGGAACCTTGTCCAAAAGCTGTTGTCACTTGTTGTATTTGCTGATCGAATAAAATTGTATTCGATCCTTCACCTGATAAATCAATGTTCGTTTTTTCATCTAATCCAAAACTATGAATATATTTTCGGAAACGTTCTGGACCAAGTTTTTGGTCTCCTAAAATTGCAAACGCTACGTTTGAAGAACGCTCTACCCCTTCATCAAAGGTGATAGAACCCCAACCAGCACCACCGTTATGGTCTTTTATTTTCCTATTTCCGACTTGATATGTCCCAGACTGATAATAATCTTGTCCTTTGTACACACCTTCATTAATAGCTGCCGCTAACGTAAAAATTTTCATTGTTGATCCAGGTTCAAATGCATTTGCGATTGCATCATTGAAGAAATATTTAATTTGACGATCATTAGGGTCATAACTAGGTTTAGTAGACATCGCTAATATTTTTCCAGTTTTCGGATCTGCAACAATCCCTATTAAACTTTCTGGCTCATATTGCTTACTTGCTGCTTTCATCGCGTCTTCTAAATAACTTTGGACACGTTGATCAATTGTTAAATACGCGTTATCTCCATTTTTAGGTGCCTTTACGTTAACTTTTCCACCATCAAGGGATACACCTTTACGATCACCTGTATATGCTACTTCTCCGTTAGAAGCACTTAAATATTTATCCAAGCTTTTCTCTATACCAAATTGACCTACCGAGGTCCCATTCTCATTTGGTTTTGCATGACCTATAACGTAAGATGCAAAATCACCGTTTGGATACACCCTTGCATTTTCTGTAATAAAAGATATTCCCGGCAACTTCAACGCTTCTATTTGTTCCTTCTTTTCTTTCGTCAAATCCTTACCTAACGTTCCAAATTCGACTTGACTTCTACCTTCCTTATTCAAGGAAGCTAAAATATCCTCTTCGCCTTTTCCAAGTACTCCTGCAATTTTCTTTGCAGTATCTTCTTTATTCTCAACAGAGTTAGCACCTTTTAGCGCAGCTACTATTTTATAAGAGTTTGCGTCTTGCGCTAACACATGACCATTTTGATCATAAATGGTGCCTCGGTTCGCTTCAAGAACTCCTTTTTTACTATGCTTTTGTTTAGCAAGTGCATCTAAATCTTGATTATGCACTGTTCCTGTTGATTGTATGTAAAAAAATCGGGCTAATAACAGCAAAAAGAGCAGGAGGAAAAATATCATAAAATAACCTGCTCCCTTATTGGTATGAAATTTAGTCATATTCTTCTTCATCTTTCCTTCACACCTATTGCCTTATTTGAGGCCTTTCACATTATTCGCATTAATTTCTAGCCCGTGTTTTTTTGCAACTTCAGCGATTCGTTCATAGCGACTTAACTTCTCTACTTCAGCTTGTAATTCTTGATTTTCTTTTTGCTGCTGTACAATTTTTTCTTCTATCGTCGCTGCTTCTACATTAACTTGATAAAGGCCTGCTTTATTTCCAATAAACGCGACACAGGCATACAATAAAAAGCCAATAAACGCTACATACAACATTTTTTCGATTCTTGTAATTTTCGCTTTAACCTTCGGCTTAGCCATCTGCTGTGGGGGCGTTTGAATTTGCACCTCTTCTTGCGCTTGTTGTTTGTACTTTACAGCTAAATTAGTCATACCTCTCTCTCCCTTTTATCGTTTTTCAGCGATTCTCAACTTCGCAGAACGCGCACGATTATTTTCTTCTAGCTCTATATCAGAAGGTAAAATCGGTTTTCTTGTAATAAGCTTTAATTTCGGCTTAAATTCATCAGGAATAATCGGTAATCCTGGCGGCAATTGTGGCGTTGTACTATTTCGCTTAAACGTTGTTTTACAAATGCGATCTTCTAATGAATGGAAGGTTATAACACTAACCCTTCCACCTGGTTTAACCATCTCAATAGCAGATTCCAATGCTTCTTCAAATACTTTTAATTCATCATTTACAGCTATACGAATTGCCTGAAACACTCGCTTAGCAGGATGCCCACCAGTTCTACGAGCAGGAGCCGGAATACCTTCTTTAATTAGCTCTACTAATTCTCCTGTCGTTTCAATAGCTTTATTCTCACGATAAGCTTCAATTTTTCTTGCAATTTGTTTTGAAAATTTCTCTTCACCGTATTGGAAGAAAATCCTTACAAGTTGTTCATATGACCAGCTATTTACAACATCATATGCTGTTAATGGGGCATCTTGATCCATCCGCATATCTAACGGTGCATCATGATGATAACTAAAGCCTCGCTCTGGTGTATCTAATTGTGGGGATGAAACACCTAAATCAAATAAAATACCGTCTACTTCTGTTATACCTATTTCTTGCAGTTTTTCAGCTAAATAACGGAAGTTACTCTTTACTGTTATAAACTGTTCACCGTATGAAGAGAACTTTTCTTTCGCGTTTTGAATCGCTATCTCATCTTGATCAAACGCTATTAATTTTCCACCTTCAGTTAATTGGGATAATAAATAAGAACTATGTCCTCCTCCCCCCAGTGTACAATCTACATATGTACCATCTGGCTTTATATCTAAGCCGTCTACTGTTTCCTTTAAAAGCACTGTTACGTGTTTAAACATTGTTGCACCTACTCTTTTTCCAATTAATTATGTTGAATGTATCCCTTCCTCTAAGCACATATTTCACGCTTAGAGAATGAAATAATACGAAAGAACGACTCATTTAACTTACCAACAAAGGCAACATACTATACAAATCGCTATTTTCTTTTATTATATACTAAATTTTATCATCTTTTGCGGGAATTTAAATAAAAAACTGTCGAAAAAGCGAATAATACGTTTACATTTTGTGCTATTTTGTCATATATTTAAGTATCCAACACAATTACCATATCTAACACTTTTTTGATTGATAATTCAGAAAAAAATCACTTCACAGTAAATTCAACGGAATAAAAATAAAATCCTGCTCCAAAGAGCAAGATTTTACAGTTTTATAACATGATGTTTTCCGTCCCAAGAAAAAGGGTTTTCCATTACACGATCAACGAAATCCAAACCAAACTGATTTAAATAATAACATACATTCCACACACGTTCTTGCGGCACACCTAATGGACGAAGTGCGAATTGTATACGGCGGAATTTATTTAGTTGAACCTCATACTTTTTCTCAACATTTCTTTTCAACATTCTTTCCAGCAGTTCAATTTGTTCATTAATTTTCAATTCGTTTTTCCCTGCAAACGCACCTAACCCTGGCTCTATTTTCTTTACAAATTGCTGTAAAGATGTATGAATATCAGCAATTTCTTTTTTTGCCTTTTCAAAATGATCATCAATCGGTTCCTCTATTCGATTAGACAACCAGTTTTCACGCAGTTTATCGACACCATTTAAAAACGGATCACTTTCTCTCAATTGCAGATCGAATAAATCTGTCGCTATATCTCTCTCCACATAAGTAATTGTAAGACGAGGAACGACAGGTGGCATTTGAAAACCGACAGTATGGAATACTTGTTGTAATTCACTCCAATAAGCTAATTCCCCTGGACCTCCAATAAATGCGAGCGTAGGAAATACATACTCTTGCATAAGAGGACGCGTTACAACATTATTACTAAAACGTGCCGGATTTCTCTCCATTTCTTCAATCAACTCTTCATATGAAAAGGAATGCGCCCCATCCTTTCCAACAAACTTACCTTGATGCTCTTCAAGCAATATTCGTTCATTATCTATTTCCATGAATATATGCACTGCATGAGACTTCGTTTCAATAATCGGTTTGTATCCTAGTTCTTTAATTACTTCCTGCTGATTACGAAGCCCCTCTTGCACCTCTTTATACTTACTTATAATTCGCTTAAAAAATGGAATTTCTAACTTTCTTAATTCAGGATGATGTGAATCAACAAGGATTAAACCAGAATTAGCAAAGATTTTCGTAATAAGATGAGCAAAGAAATCTACATACGTATTCGATTTTTTCAAAGCATCATCAACAAATTTTAATACATCCTTTGTAAAATTTGTTTCTGGGTATGTTTTAAAAATCTCTTCAATCCAACTTCTACAATCTTCAACAGAAAGTTCAGACTCAGAAGCACTCGCCTTTTTCGGATTACGATCATAAAAAATAGTTTTTTTCATCTTTTTATTTTTCGCTACAAAAGTATGGTTAATCTCATCCATATCATGGTCTTCACCCGCAATCCAGAAGACAGGGACAACTTTAACTCCTAAACTTTCTTCCTTTTCCTTTGCAAGCTGTAAAATTGAAATAACTTTATGAATTGTATAAAGCGGTCCAGTTAATAATCCCGCTTGTTGTCCAGCTATAACAACATATGTATTTCCATCTCCAAGCGCTTTTACATTTTGAAGTGTAGATTCTCCCGCTTGTAATTTTGTATTATATTCTAATAAATGCGCTACTAAATCTTGGCGGAAAAACTCCCTTTCACGCAAATCATGTAAACGTTGTTTAAAAGCATCTTCTGTTAACATATAATCAAAACATGACTGTATCTCTTTTTTACCGTTCATATAGTCCGCTACAACACCTTGTTGCGGAACAGAGATTTCTTTTATCTCCATATAATTCTTCCTTTCGTATCCAGTTCTCTCACCAATCCACATTGTAGTCAATGTTTCACGTAAAAGCAAAGAATAACACTTATACTCTTGTTTCTAACCCTTTTATTGCATCGAACAAAAATTGAAGTGTCGGAACTGGTCGTTGCTGTTTCTTAGCCTCTTCTAATACATACCCAACAATCGCATTAATTTCCGTCTGTCTATTCGCTCTTACATCCGCTAACATAGAGGATGTATTACGAGACGTTCCTTCACACACATTTCGTACCATTTGCCATACCATCGCTTTTTCTTCTCTAATAAGAAATGCGACCTCCTGAAACACTTGCTCCATCATCTGATAAAAAAAGCGATTCGTGATTAATTCACCATTCTTAACTCCCAATAGCGCTGTCAACGGATTGATACATACATTTACTACTAATTTTCCGCGCATAATCTCTTCCCAATCCGTTTCTATTTGAACTGGGAAATAAGCAACAGGAAAAGAATGAAATATTTTTTTAAAATGTATAGATTGGCCACAAACCACGCCAAATTTTGTTACACCTACTCCAGTATGATGAACGATATGCCCTGCCTCTTTTTTCGCACCATGTTCTACAATACCAACAGCTATATTTTCACTCCCTATTTGCAGCATCTTTGGAAGATGCGACATTCCGTTTTGCAAAAAGATTAATGATGATGCACCTTCCAAAAACGGTAGTATGTCATCTATATGATATTGCTTCACAGCAATAAATATATAATCTAAATTTTGCGCTACCATACTTTCTATCGGTAAAACAGCTGGATATACTGTTTCACATCTTCCATCTCTAATACAAGTTACACCTGTTTCATTTAACTCTTCAGCTTGCTTAGCTGTTCTTGTAAACAACGTAACATCTTGGTTACTTTTTTGTAAATAAAATGTATACAATAGACCAATAGCACCTGGTCCGACAATTCCAATTTTCATTTTCACACAAGGGATTCACATTAAGCGCCCTTGCCTCCCCCCTTTTTTATATCTTTTTAAAGTACATAAGCACACCCTCTAATTTCGTTGTCCTCTGCCAAACAAATACACTCTCATTTTTCACTATGTATATACTGCCTATTAATACACTTATACTCTTAGTTTAGCAAATCCTCAAAAAAATAATAAAAGAAATATACTATCTTCTTCATAAAAATAAAAAAATGAGTTATACTATTATTATAAATATTTTTACTTTTCTGCATTCAACGAGATAAGAAAAGGATGTGATGTAATGGGATTCCCAAAAGTTGAGCGCTTGCTCATCAATTATAAAACGTTAGATGAATTCAAAAAATTTAAAGGGTGCGGAGCCCAGGAACTATCTATGCTGGAAGAATTACAAGCAAACATTATTGAAAACGACAGTGAATCTCCATTTTACGGTATTTATTATGGCGGATCACTAATCGCACGTATGAGTCTATATATGAAAAGAAACGGCGGAGAACCATTCGAAATTACAGGTCCTTACCTAGAACTTTATAAACTTGAAGTATTACCAACTTTTCAAAAACAAGGATTCGGACAAATGCTTGTAAATCATGCGAAACAACTGCAATTTCCTATTAAAACGATAGCGCGTATTCATTCAGCTGGTTTTTGGGATAAATTAAATTTCAGCCCCGTATCAGTAACTGATGGAGATTTTTATATTTGGCATCCAGAAACAAATTTGAATGCGGTTACAAACGAAGAATCGGCTTAAGAAATAAAAAAACAGCTGTATAACAGCTGTTTTTTATTTCTTAAGCTTCTCTAACTTCTCAGTCGAGCGAGCATTGTTTCTTTCCGCTACCATTACACTTCTTTTTTGATCGATATAATCAAGCAATGTTCTATACTCTTCCTCATATACTGATAATCGCTCCAGAAGACGCTCTCTTTCTGTTTGTAATGATTCAACTTGTTGTTGCAACACCGTTAAAGAGTTTTCATCTTTATAATTTTGCAAGAAATCAATAACATCATTCAACGTAATTGACGTAGGTTCTAACACCTTTGTCTCTTTCACTTCATAATTTTCTACTTTACGAAGTTGCTTCGCTTCCTCAATACGTTCTTTATATTGCTTTCTTACGTAAGAATTCCATCTAAATCCACATGCTGCTGGTGTACGAGATAAATTTTTCCCCACTTCCTTAAAGGCAGAAAGTTGTGTTCCACCTTCTCGAATATGCCGGAGTACTACTTCTGCCAGAAGCAAATCTTCATCATCAGTCCAAGCATCTTGTCTTGTTGTCGCCATTTCTCTAGTCCTCCCTATGCATTTTTTATTAAGCATATGCAGTTACTAGAAAAGATAGAATACAACAACTAAAGATTAAGACAAAAAAAAATAAACGCAGAAGATATCTTCTGCGTTTATTTCCCCGCAATTACTTGCTGATTACTTCTTTACCTTTGTAAGTACCGCATGCTTTACATACACGGTGAGCTAATTTCGCTTCACCACAGCTTGGGCACTCTACCATACCAGGTACTGATAATTTGAAATGCGTACGACGCTTTCTTTTTACTGTTTTAGAAGTTCTTCTAAAAGGTACAGCCATTCTTCCCACCTCCTTAAAAGAAATAGTTATTTTCATATGAAGGCCTGAACCAGTCTTCCGATTATTTGTCAAAAAACTTTGCAAGTCCTGCCAATCTTGGATCAACAGTCTTTTCTTTGTCTTCTTCCGAAATCACTTGCCAGTCTTGACCATGCGTCGGTGCTCCACCAGAAACATCATCACTGAAAATTTGCATTGGAATCTCCAAAAGTATATTTTCCTTGATTACGGGCAGTAAGTCAAGTACTTCTCCTTCTAAACAATGAATTTCAGCTTCAGTTTCAAATTCTTCTTGTGAAGTTTGGAACACCTCAGTTGTTTTAATGTCAAATGGTAATGTCACATCTACTAAAGAGCGAGAACATGGTAAAACCATGCTTCCAGTTATATGTAGATGAAACGTAAACTTACCGGAGCCAAAATCAACTCTTCCCGTTACATGAACAGGATTAATTTCACGAATATCTTTCTCGACCTCTTTTAGCTCACTTACATCTACCATCTCATCCAATGTCAATCCTTTATTTCTCAATTTATTCAATTGATGGATGGACCATTTCATATCATATCACCTCAAGGCAACAAACAAAATTATAGCTAGCCATTTTATATTTGTCAATGTTTTTTCTTTACACTATAATGAAGTCATCATAGTAAATAATATATAGAGTATCACGTTTTTCAAAAAGATGCTACATCGAAAGGAGAGATTACCATAAAAGCTAGTGGTATTGTTGTTGAATATAACCCTTTTCATAACGGTCATCTTTATCATGTGCAAGAGACAAAAAAGTTAACACAATCCGATATAATAATTGCCGTTATGAGTGGTCCTTTTTTACAGCGTGGTGAGCCCGCACTCATTTCCAAATGGTATCGCACTAAAATGGCCTTAGCAAACGGCGTAGACCTTGTTGTAGAGCTTCCATACGTCTTTGCAACACAAAAGGCTGAAACCTTCGCAAATGGTGCCATTTCCATTTTAAATGCCCTACATGTTTCTGAAATTTGTTTCGGTAGTGAGGATGGACAAATCGAAAATTTTTATAATACCATCTCCGTACAAAAAAACGAAGAAGAGACTTTTAACTGCCTTGTAAAACAATTCATGGACGCTGGCAATAGTTATGCAAAAGCAACATCGGATGCTTTTTCACACATTTTAACATCCGAAAAAAACATAGATATGTCACAACCAAATAATATTTTAGGCTTCCAATACATTAAAGCAATTCTGTCACAAAATAGCTCTATACAAGCTCAAACTATAAAAAGATTCGCCTCTCATTACCATGATGAAACATTTAATGACCAACATATTGCAAGCGCGACAAGCATTCGAAAACAACTCTTTAGCGAAGAAGGATCATTTACAACAATTGAACCTTTTCTCCCACAGGCAAACGCTTCGCTTTTAGCAAATTACAAACAAAACTACGGGATATTACATAATTGGGAACAATACTTTTCATTTTTTAAATATAAACTCATGACGATGTCTCCAGGGGACTTACGACATATATATGAAATAGAAGAAGGTTTAGAGCATCGTATTTTATCAAAAATACAAAACAGTTCCTCCTTCTATTCATTCATGGAAGCATTAAAAACAAAACGTTATACATGGACTAGATTACAAAGAGCTTGTACACACATTTTAACAAACACAACAAAAGAGGAAATACGTAGCGCAAATATAGAACAACATGCACCATATATCCGCCTGCTAGGCATGTCACAAAAAGGACAAACTTACCTTTCAAAAAACAAGAAAAAAATTGAACTTCCAATCCTTACTCATACAAAAACATTTGACCATGCTGCTTTAGATATAGAGAAAAAAGCAAACTCTGTATATTTTTCCATCATGCACGAACCGTTACGCACGCAACTATTAAAACAAGACATAACACACCATCCTATTCGCTATGATGAAACAACGACAAAATTTCTATAAAAAAACCTCTCTATTTGAAGTGAACCCTGAAAACGGGACA